>JBBQSL010000015.1:0-32287 GCA_038213895.1 Kiritimatiellales bacterium
GTATTAAAATTGATTTATATTGAGTAATATTCACTATGTCAAGCTATATTTATATAAAATTACTGGCTACAAATGAAATAAAAAAATAATGCAACCCTCTTATCTGGAATTAGTTGCTACGATTTCTTTAAACAATGTCCGATTAGAAGTCGGTCGAGGATCGGCAGGTCTTTGGGATAGACCGAGATGAGCCGCTTGCCTTCCTGTTATTTCCCCGGTTGACCGGCTTGCATCCATACCATACTCTGCCTGCGTTTATTCGGTATTGATAAGGAAGACAATAGATGACAGGAAATATGGCGTTATTTTTGAGTGTGTGGATCAAGTTCTCTTTCGTGTTCACACCTTTTTTCGCGCTTTCGATGTTCCTCAGCATGACGGAGGGCTACAGCGAGAGCCGTCGACGCAAACTGGCGCTGGCGGTTTCCGGTGCTGCCGCCGTTATTTGTTTCCTGCTATTCTTTGCCGGGAACCAGCTGTTTTCACTGTTTGGCATTACGCTGAACTCTTTCCGGATCGGTGCCGGCGCTCTTCTTTTTCTATCAGCCGTCGCACTGGTTCAGGGAAACACGGCAACAGCCAGCGCAAACCGCGAAGGCGACATCGCCGTAGTGCCGCTGGCGATACCGATTATTGTCGGCCCGGCGACGACAGGCACATTGCTGGTTCTGGGCGCTGAGTTAGACGGCATCACTCAGAAAAGCCTCGGAAGCCTCGCGCTGTTACTCGCTTTGGTCGGCCTTTGTATTCTGCTCCTTTCGGGCTCGCTCATTCAGCGCTCACTGGGCAACCGAGGAATCGCGATTCTGAGCAAATTGACCGGCTTGATTTTGGCTGCACTGGCTGCCCAGATGATTATGACCGGCATTCAGGGTTTTCTGGCAAGCTGACCTCCTTGGAAAAAATATGGACAACAATTTTTCAGAAGATGTGATTTATATGCGAATGGCGCTGCGCGAAGCGGAGCGTGCCGCTGAGTCCGGTGAAGTACCTTGCGGCGCGATCATCGTCAAAGACGGCGTAATTCTCGGCAAGGCGCACAATCAGACCGAACTGCTTAAAGACCCGACAGCCCACGCTGAAATCCTCGCCATTACGCAGGCTGCCGCCGCCCTCGAAAACTGGCGGCTGACCGATGCGGTCATGTACGTCACCAAAGAACCTTGCCCGATGTGCGCGGGAGCGATTGTTTTGGCTCGGCTGAAAAAAGTGGTTTGGGCGGTGGATGACCCAAAGCGCGGCGGGGCTCGTTCGAAATTTAAGATTCTTGACCATGCCGACCTCAATCATCGCGTTGAAATTCAAACAGGCGTGCTGGAAGTCGAATGTAAGTCCTTGCTCCAAGGGTTTTTCCGCGAGCGGCGGGCTGAAAAACGGTAAACTCTGTAAAACTACTTTTCAGCCGTGTTTAAACCCTTTTAAAATAATTGCTCTAAAATAGTTGACAGCTTATTCGTTTCCGCTAAAGTCGCTCCCCTTTGTGTGACAGACCAAGACAGTTTTGGTGTTTGCGCAGAGTAATTTAGGATTAAACGGGTAATAAAAAAGTCTGTTTCTTGGGATGAAAAAAGCAGGAAGCGGTTTTTTTATACTTTTTTATTTTTGAAAGATGGCGCGAGCACGGGGGATGAAACCGCCCACGTAGCTCAGTTGGTAGAGCACGTCCTTGGTAAGGACGAGGTCAGCGGTTCGATCCCGCTCGTGGGCTCCACAAAAAAGGTTAGATTTTGTTAAACGGGATTAAGTTGAGTAAATAAGGGATCAGGAGGAGACATCATGGCTAAGGATAAATTCGAACGGACAAAACCCCACGTGAACGTAGGTACGATCGGCCACGTTGACCATGGTAAAACAACGCTGACAGCTGCAATTACCTGTGTGCAGGGTGCAAAAGGGCTTTGTCAGTATATTGCGTATGACCAGGTTGCGAAAGCCTCTGAATCTCAAGGCCGCCGTGACCCGACTAAAATTCTGACGATTGCTACTTCACACGTCGAATATTCGACCGCCAATCGCCATTATGCGCACGTTGACTGCCCCGGCCATGCCGACTACGTCAAAAATATGATCACTGGTGCTGCCCAGATGGACGGTGCGATTGTAGTGGTAAGCGCTTGCGACGGACCGATGCCGCAGACCCGCGAGCACATTCTGCTGGCTCGTCAGGTCGGTGTTCCGGCCATCGTGGTGTTCATGAACAAGTGCGACTTGGTTGATGACTCTGAACTACTCGACCTCGTAGAGCTAGAAATTCGTGAATTGCTCAGCAAGTATGAGTTCCCTGGCGATGACATTCCGGTAATCCGTGGTTCCGCAACCGGTGCTATTAAAGATCCTTCAGGACCTGGTGCTAAGTGTATTCAGGAATTGATGGATGCGCTTGATAGTTACATTAAAGAGCCTATTCGTATTACCGACCAAGCGTTCCTGTTGCCGATCGAAGATGTATTCTCAATTGAAGGCCGCGGTACTGTAGTTACCGGTCGCGTTGAGCGTGGTATCGTTCATACGGGCGACGATGTCGAAATTGTTGGTTTGAAACCAACGGTTAAAACGACTTGCACGGGCGTTGAAATGTTCCGTAAGATTTTGGACGAAGGACGCGCTGGTGATAACGTCGGCTGTCTGTTGCGCAGTACGAAGAAAGAAGATGTCGAGCGTGGTCAGGTTTTGGCCAAGCCGGGTTCTATTCTGCCGCACACCCAGTTCAAATCTGAAGTTTATGTTTTGAGCAAAGATGAAGGCGGACGTCACACCCCGTTCTTCAAAGGCTACCGTCCTCAGTTTTACTTCCGCACAACAGACGTAACCGGCGATATTACTCTGCCGGAAGGCGTAGAAATGGTGATGCCGGGCGATAACGTAGCGATGGAAGTTATGTTGATCACCCCGATCGCTATGGAACAGCACATGCGTTTCGCGATTCGCGAAGGCGGACGTACTGTCGGTGCCGGACGTGTGACTGAGGTTATTAAGTAAGGACGACAGCGAAGTTGATGAGGTGGTGAGTTTGTAAAATCACTCACCATTTTTTCAGCGATCTTTTTAGAAAGATTAAAATCATGCGAGATATTATTACATTGGCCTGTACAACGTGTAAGCGTCGTAATTATACGACGACAAAAAACAAGAAACTTTCGACGGGTCGGCTCGAAGTGAAGAAATTCTGCCCGCATGACCGCAGTCACACCGTACATAAGGAAACGAAGTAAGTTTTAAAATTTCGGTGTAGGCCAGTAGCTCAATTGGCAGAGCGGCGGTCTCCAAAACCGCAGGTTGGGGGTTCAATTCCCTCCTGGCCTGCCAGTTCTTCAGGAAAACGAGATGAAAAAAATAGGCGAACTGTTTAAGGCACTGAAGACCTTCTTGGGCGAGGTGAAAATCGAGCTCTTGAAATGTACTTGGCCAACCCGTCAGGAGCTTTTGGGTTCGACGATGGTTGTGGTGATTTCAGTGCTGTTTCTCGGGGTTTTTGTTGGATTGAGCGATACGGTGTTGATGGGTCTGCTACGGGCGGTTCTGCGGTAAGCGGAGAGAAAGAATATAATGGAAAAACAGTGGTTTGTTTTACATACGCTCTCTGGGCATGAGTACAAGGTGCAGAATAGCATCGTCAGCCGAGTGAAACAGGAAGAGCTGGGAGAGTATATTGGCGAAGTTCTGATTCCGACCGAAAAGGTTTCGGAAGTTAAGCAGGGCAAGAAGACAACGGTGTCCAGAAAGTTTTTTCCAGGCTATGTGCTGGTAAATCTTGCATTGTATGGTGAGAGCAAAAAATTAGTCGAAGAGACTTGGTATTTTATCCAAAATACACCGGGAGTGATCGGGTTTGTTGGGGGTGAATCCCCTGTACCGTTGCGAGCCGATGAGGTGGATCGGATCGTGAACCAGGTGGAAGAGAAAAAGGAAACCGTAACGCCGAAGATTAATTTTGAACCGGGCGAGACCGTCAAGATTACCGATGGGCCGTTCCTTAATTTTAACGGAGTGATTGAAGAAGTGGATCCGGGTCGCGGCAAGCTGAAAGTATCGGTTTCGATCTTTGGGCGGTCGGCTCCTGTTGAACTTGAATATTGGCAGGCGGATAAAGCTTAACCTGAGCGGAGTTTTGTTATGGCGAAAAAAGAAAAAGGAATGATCAAGTTGCAGATCCCGGCCGGACAGGCCAATCCGGCACCGCCGGTGGGTCCTGCACTGGGTCAGCACGGTGTCAATATCATGGAGTTCTGTAAGGCGTTCAATGCCGCCACGCAGAAAGAAGCGGGTATGATTATCCCGGTGGTTATCACCGTTTATCAAGATCGCTCGTTTAGCTTTATTACCAAGAGTCCGCCTGCATCTGCTTTGCTGAAGAAAGCGGCGGCTGTCGCCAAAGGGTCGGGTGTTCCGAACCGCGACAAAGTGGGCAAAGTGACTCATGCACAGGTTGAGGAGATTGCCAAAATTAAAGAGGCTGATTTAAATGCCGGAAGTATAGAAGCGGCTTGCCGCATCATTGCTGGCACAGCCCGCAGTATGGGAATTGAGGTTGAATAACCATGGCTAAGCACGGAAAAAAATATACAGCAGTAAATAAAAAGGTTTCGGTTGAGAAACTGTATGCCGTTGAAGAAGCGATACAGTTTATCAAAGATAATCCAACCGCAACATTTGACGAAACACTCGAAGCGGCGTTGCACATGGGCGTTGATCCGACAAAATCCGATCAGGCGATCCGTTCCACCGTTGCACTTCCTCACGGAACCGGTAAAGACGTTCGTGTGATCGTGTTTGCTACAGGGGCTGCCGCTGAGGCCGCACGCGCAGCAGGTGCGATCGCTGCCGGATTTGAAGATCTATTGACTAAGGTCACTGGCGGGTGGATGGATTTTGATATTGTGGTTGCCACACCGGATGCGATGAAAGAAGTTCGCAAGCTCGGTAAGGTTCTTGGCCCGCGCGGTTTGATGCCTAATCCGAAAACCGGCACGGTTACGGATGACACAGCAACGGCGGTCAAGCAGTTTAAGGCTGGGCGGGTCGAGTTTCGTATGGATAAAAATGGCAACGTGATTGTTCCTTTCGGCAAGTGTTCCTTTACAGTTGAGGCCTTGGCCGAGAATTTCCGCGCGGTTTATGATGCCATTTTGGCCGTAAAGCCAGCTTCATCAAAAGGTATCTATATTAAGCGGTGCACGGTTTCCAGTACGATGGGACCTGGCTTGCACCTTGATGTAAAAGATAAAGCAGCCTCTTAATTTTTTAACGACAGGGTTCTAGTCATGAGCAACGAAAAAAGAAAAATAAGACCGGAAAAGCTGGCCATGTATAATGAGGTTCAGGAGAATGTCTCCGGGGCTCTTTATATGATACTGGCCGATTACAAGGGCATGACCATGCCCGAGACGGATGCGTTTAAAAAACTTTTGCGCGGTGCGAATGCACGGGTGAAAGTTGTAAAAAACAGCACATTCGCCCGTATCAGCGGTGAAATGGGTTGTAAAGGATTTGAAAATCTGAGTGGGTCGACCGCGATGATTTTCGGTTCAGGCGATGTCGTTGAGGTGGCTAAGATTATAAAGAAGGTGTCCGCCGATAAGAATCGCCCAGCGGTTAAGGGGGGCGTTCTTGAGGGAACTGTGCTTTCTGCGAAGGATGTTGTCGAGTTGGCAAAACTGCCCGGCAAAAAAGAACTTCAGGCGAAACTGGTTGGCACGTTGGCCGCTCCGATGACGCAATTGGTCGGTGTAATGAATCAGAAAGTTTGTAGTTTGTTATATGTGTTGAATGCCGTCTGCGCGAAAAAAGAACAAGCGGCATAATTAATTTTAATAGGTTTGGTTAAATACAATTCATGTGTAGGGAGGAATAAAAATGTCTGAAGAAACTGTAGAAGTAAAACTCGAAGGCAAGATGGCTGAGTTCGTTGATTGGATTGAAGGTATTTCGGTTCTCGAGCTTTCGAAACTCGTCAAAGCTTTGGAAACTCGGTTGGGCGTTTCCGCAGCAGCTCCGGTTGCCGCAGCAGCAGCGGGCGGCGCGGTAGCAGCAGAAGCGGTCGCTGAACAGACCGAGTTCACTGTAGTGTTGACGCAGGCCGGTGCACAAAAGATTCAGGTGATTAAAGAGCTTCGAAGCGTAACCGCATTAGGGCTCAAAGAAGCCAAGGATCTGGTTGACGGCGCTCCGAAGACGATCAAAGAAGGCGTTTCAAAAGAAGAAGCTGCTACGATCAAAGCGAAGCTTGAAGCCGCTGGCGCAACCGTCGAAATCAAGTAACCAATAACGATGTGCAGTCGGCCCGGCGGTTTTCCGCCGGTGCTTCTGTGCGTCACGTAGAGTGTTTGTATTTCGTGAGCTCGCTTGTGTTTTCACAGTAGCGGGATGAAGCGTCCAATGAGAGCCTGAAGGTGATGGAATGGTCGAGAGAAAAAACTTTGGAAAACTGATAGACGTAATTGAAGCGCCGGATCTTATTGAGCTTCAGACCAATTCTTATGTGGAGTTTCTCCAACAAGGAGTCGCGCCGTCACGTCGTAAAAAAATCGGCTTGCAGGCGGTTTTGAGCGAAGCGTTTCCGGTTGAAAGTTATGATGGGCAGATTGCGCTTGATTTCGCAAGTTACGAAATCAAAGAGCCGAGCTTGTCCTATGTTGAATCCGTTAAAGAGGGTGAGACCTATGCGGCACCGCTCTACGTCACATTTCGTTTGCGTGAAAACGAAGATGTTCGTGAAGACACCCTGTTTATGGGTGAAATTCCTCTGATGACGGATCGAGGAAGTTTTGTCATTAACGGGGCCGAGCGTGTTATCGTGAGTCAGTTGCATCGCTCTCCGGGTATTTGTTTTGAACAGACTACTCATGCAAACGGGTCGCTGCTCTATTCTTTCCGTATTATTCCTGACCATGGGTCTTGGGTGGAAACTCAGTTTGATACATCAGAGCTTCTCTATGTTTATTTGGATCGTAAACGTCGCCGCAGAAAATTTCTTGCGTCAACATTTTTGCGCGCACTCGGGTATGGAACGGATGAAGAAATCATCAATCTGTATTATACGATCGAAAGTTTCCCACTAAATAAACGTCTTGGCGATGAGTCTGAGCTGTCTAATCTCGTGCTTAAAGACGATGCCGTTGATAGCGACTCGCAGTCCGTCATTGGTCGACGTTATGACGCTCTTACGCTGGATATGATTCAGCGCATGAAGCTTGCCGGATATAAAAATGTTGAAGTGGTGAATGTGGCTTGGGATGAAGGTCTTTTCATGAAGACTATTCAGAAAGACACGACCCGATCTGTAGATGAAGCACTCAAAGATCTTTATCAAAAGTTGCGCCCCGGCGATCCGCCGACTACGGCTTCCGCTCGTCAGATGCTCAAGCGGTTATTCTTTGACGAAACTCGTTTTAGCCTTAGCCGGGTTGGACGCTACAAAATTCAGCAGAAGCTGAAAACAAAAGCTACTTCGCTGACGTTGGATAAAGAAGATGTCGTCGAAGCTATTCGCTACCTTATCAATATTCGGATGGGTAATGGCACGCTGGATGACATCGATCATTTGGGCAGTCGGCGCATTCGCACCGTTGGTGAATTGCTCGAAGGGCAATGCCGCGTTGGATTGGCTCGTATTCAGCGTTTGGTCAAAGAACGTATGACGATCTTTGATACAACGGTTGACCGACTGACTTCTCAGAAACTGATTAATCCCAAAGCGCTTTCTGCGGTAATTAAGGATTTCTTTGGACGTTCACAGCTTAGTCAGTTTATGGATCAGACGAATCCGCTGTCTGAACTGACGCATAAGCGGCGTCTTTCTGCGCTTGGCCCAGGTGGTTTAAACCGTGACCGTGCTGGCTTTGAAGTGCGCGACGTTCACAGTTCACACTATGGACGTATTTGTCCGATTGAAACGCCGGAAGGGCCGAATATTGGTTTGATTTCGTCGTTGAGTACTTTTGCGCGCATTAACGAATACGGATTCATTATCTCGCCTTATCGTAAAGTCGAAAAAGGTCGAGTAAGTGATCATGTTGAGTCGTTGACTGCGGATGAGGAAGAAAGTTTTGTTATCGCTCAGGCAAATGCTCCGTTGAATGCGAATGGAACGTTCCAAAATGATCGCGTTATGGTGCGTGTTCGTGGCGACTTTAAGGAAGTGGCGCCCTCTGAAGTTCAATACATGGACGTTTCGCCCAAGCAGGTGGTAAGTATTGCTGCCGGATTAATTCCGTTCTTGGAACATGACGATGCTAACCGTGCCTTGATGGGTTCGAATATGCAACGTCAGGCTGTTCCGTTGATGGTGTCAGAGCGTCCGTATGTGGCGACCGGTATCGAAGGCCGTATAGCTCGTGACTCGCGTGTGCTGATCGTGGCCGAAGAGGCTGGTAAAGTAGCTTACGTTTCTGCGGACAAGATCATTATTTCTAAAGATGGTGAAGTGCCGGTCAAGAAGAAGACACCAAAAGAGGATTTTCAGGAATACGATTTGCGCAAGTTTATGCGGTCTAACGCTGGAACCTGCTTGAATCAACGTCCGATTGTTAAGCATGGTGATAAGGTCAAAAAAGGTCAGGTTTTGGCTGATGGTCCTGCAACAGACCAAGGAGAGCTTGCTCTCGGACGGAATGTCACCGTGGCCTTTATGCCTTGGTGCGGATATAATTTTGAAGACGCCATTCTGATCAGTCAGAAAATTGTTAAAGAGGATGTTTATACCTCAATTCACATTGAAGAGTTCGAGTGCGGAGCTCGTGATACGAAGCTTGGCCCAGAAGAAATCACCCGAGACATTCCAAACGTTGGCGAAGAGGCTCTTAAGAACCTGACGCACGAAGGAATTATTCAAATCGGTGCCGAAGTAAAACCAGGTGACATTCTGGTCGGTAAGATTACTCCAAAGGTCGAAACGGAGCTGGCACCTGAAGAACGTTTGTTGCGAGCAATTTTTGGCGAAAAGGCAGCGGATGTGCGTGACACTTCGTTGCGGGCGCCCAGCGGCACGTACGGGATTGTGATGGACGTCAAGGTTTCTTCAAAAAATAAGAATGCCAAGGAATCTCCCAAAGTTAAGCCTGCTGCGGATATGCGCAAACGCCAGAAGGATATTGATGAGCGTTACAACAGTTCAGTGTATGAACTGACTGAAGACCTGACTGAAGCTCTCAGCAACATTCTGCTCGGCGAAAAAATTCCGCTGGATGTGATGAACGCGAAAACTGGGGATGTCATTATTCCGGCTAATCGCAAGATTACTAAGACCTTGTTGCGTAAATTGGCTGCCAGTTATGAGCATATCGAAATTGATCCGAGTCCTATTCGGATTAAAATTATGAGCATCATCGACAATTTCAGGAATAAGTTTACAGAAGCCGAATCGGATAAGCAGCGTTCACTTGATCGCGCCGGAAGTGGCGAAGAGATGGATGAGGGCATTGTTAAGCAGGTTAAGGTTTATGTAGCCAGCAAGAAGAAGCTGTCGGTAGGGGATAAGATGGCTGGCCGTCACGGTAATAAAGGGGTTATTTCGCGCATTTTGCCCGAAGAAGATATGCCTTTCCTGCCGGATGGTACACCGGTTGAGATTGTACTTAATCCGCTCGGAGTGCCTTCGCGTATGAACGTCGGACAGGTTCTCGAAACGCATCTGGGCTGGGCTTGTAAACACCTTGGCATCTATGCAGCAACGCCGATTTTTGACGGAATTTCCGAAAAAGAAATTCGTGAAATGCTCGAACAGGCCGGATTGCCTAAGGACGGGAAAACAGTACTTTATGACGGACGTACCGGCGATGCATTTGAGCAGCGTGTAGTGGTTGGAACCATTTACATGCTTAAGTTGCATCACTTGGTCACCGAAAAGATTCACGCCCGTGCGGTAGGGCCTTATTCACTGGTCACCCAGCAACCTCTAGGAGGTAAGGCTCAGTATGGCGGACAGCGTTTCGGTGAAATGGAAGTGTGGGCACTGGAAGCCTATGGTGCAGCTTATGCACTGCAAGAAATTCTTACGGTTAAGAGCGACGACCTCGCTGGCCGTACTCGTATTTATGAGTCCATTGTGAAGGGTGAGAACGTGCTCGATGCCGGTCGTCCGGAATCGTTTAACGTGCTGATCAAGGAACTTCAGGGGCTCGGCTTGAATTTTGAAGTGAGAAAGCCGAACACAGACAATGTTTCTTTCACAGGGCATCTTTAATCTTTGACAGGAGAAAACCGGTGGATACACGCAACGCAGCAGATATACTCGGCGTAGAGACAGAGGCCGTCAGCAATGTCGCAAGCATTAAGCTGGCTTCGCCCGAGAACATTCGTTCCTGGAGCTTTGGGGAAGTTAAAAACCCTGAAACCATAAATTATCGGACGTTTAAACCCGAGAAGGGTGGTCTTTTTTGCGAACGCATCTTCGGTCCATCTAAGGATTGGGAGTGTAGTTGCGGAAAGTATAAACGCATTAAGCACAAAGGGGTTATTTGCGACCGTTGCGGCGTAGAAGTCTGTTTGTCCCGCGTTCGCCGTGAGCGCATGGCGCATATTGAGCTGGCGGTTCCGGTTTCGCATATTTGGTTCTTTAAGGCTACCCCGAGCCGCATGGGTCTTATGCTGGATATGACGCTGCGCAATCTCGAGCACATTATCTATTATGATGACTATGTTGTTATTGATCCGGGTGACACGCCGCTCAAAGAGAAACAATTATTAACCGAACTTGAATATCGTGAAGCACTGGATAATTACGGTGACGGCAGTTTTGATGCCCGTATCGGTGCCGAGGGAATTCGAGAACTACTTAAGAAAATAAATCTGGCGGAAAAACTGGTTGAGCTGGAAGATGCTTTGGCCAGTACCCGCAGCAAGCAGACCCGTAAGAAATTGGTCAGCCAAATGAAGGTCATTGAAGGGCTTAGAAAGAGCAATTCTCGACCTGAGTGGATGATTTTTGAAGTGTTGCCGGTGATCCCTCCAGATCTTCGTCCGTTGGTTCCTCTTGAAGGTGGACGTTTTGCAACGTCAGATCTTAACGATCTCTATCGTCGCGTTATCAACCGCAACAATCGTCTTAAAACACTGTTGGCTCTTAAAACGCCGGAAGTGATTATCCGTAATGAAAAACGGATGTTGCAGCAGGCCGTTGACTCGTTGTTCGACAACGGGCGCCATGGCCGTGCGGTCAGCGGCCCGGGCAATCGTCCGCTCAAATCGTTGAGTGACATGCTTAAGGGTAAACAGGGACGTTTCCGGCAGAATCTGTTAGGTAAGCGAGTGGACTACTCTGGACGTTCTGTGATCGTCGTTGGACCCAATCTTAAGCTGAATCAGTGCGGTCTTCCTAAAAAGATGGCTTTGGTTTTGTTTGAACCGTTCATTATTCGCAAGCTTAAAGAACGTGGTATTGTGCATACGGTGCGAAGCGCCAAGAAGATGATTGAGCGCGAAGAGGAAGTCGTATGGGATATCCTTGATCAGGTGACTAAAGGTCACACGGTCATGCTTAACCGTGCGCCGACATTGCATCGTCTCAGCATCCAGTCTTTTGAGCCGGTGTTGATTGAAGGTGAAGCTATTCAGGTTCATCCGTTGGTTTGTACGGCCTATAACGCTGACTTTGACGGTGACCAGATGGCGGTTCACGTTCCGCTTTCCGTTGAAGCGCAGGTGGAGTCGAAGTGTTTAATGCTTGCTCCGAACAACATTTTCTCCCCATCGAGTGGAAAACCGGTTATGACCCCGACGCAGGACATTGCGCTCGGAATTTACTTCCTGACCAGTTTCTCGCAAACTTTTGTTCTTGAATCTCGGATTCCTGGGGTAAAAAATGAACAGGAACGGTTGCCGTTGCTGGCGGACAATCATGAGGTGCATACTGCCTTTGATGAAGGTGCGCTGCGTTTGCATGATCGTATTCGTTATCGCAACCCAGATCATCAGCGGGAAACTAAGTTTGGAGATCAACAGAAATCGGCGATTATCACGACGGTCGGACGTGTATTTTTCAACGAAGTGTGGCCGGATAGCATTGGTTTTGTGAATGATCGTGTTACCAAAAAACTGTTGGGTAAACTTATTGAGCATTGTTATGAGGTAGCTGGCCATGACGAAACCGTTCGTGTGCTAGATAGTTTGAAAAATCTTGGGTTTGCTCAGGCGACTGCCGCCGGAATATCGATTGGTCTTTCTGACATGATCATTCCTCCGGAAAAAGAAGAAATTATTGCAGAGGCCCGTAAAACGATCCGCGGGGTAGAAGAGAAATATAAGAAGGGGCTTATTACTGATGGCGAACGTTACAACATGGTGATTGACCAGTGGACGGATGCCAATGATAAGTTGACCGGCAAGTTGTTCAGTGCACTAGAACGTAATGACGATCCCGCGAACAAGGACTCATCTAAAGACTTGAACCCCGTCTTTATCATGGTGGATTCCGGCGCTCGCGGCAGCCGTCAGCAGATTCGTCAGCTGGCTGGCATGCGCGGTTTGATGGCCAAGCCGTCAGGTGAAATTATTGAACGCCCGATTCTTGCTAACTTCCGTGAAGGGCTGAGCGTTCTGGAATACTTTATTTCAACGCACGGTGCGCGTAAGGGTCTGGCTGATACCGCGCTTAAAACGGCTGACTCTGGGTACCTAACCCGTAAGCTGGTCGATGTGGCCCATGACATCATCATCATGGAAGAAGACTGTCACACGCTTAATGGCATTGAAGTGAGTGCTATTACAGATGGTGATGATGAGCTTGTATCGCTGGCTCAGCGCATCATTGGCCGTACGACCTGTGATGACATTTTTGATCCATATAACACGAGCGAAGTGATTGTCGCCGCGAATGAAATAATTGACGAATATTCGGCTAAGAAAATCGAGCGGGTTAGCGTTGAAAAAGTGCGCATTCGCAGCGTATTGACTTGTGAGTCGCGCCGAGGTGTTTGTGCCAAGTGTTATGGACGGAATCTGGCCTCTGGACGTGAAGCTCGTTTGGGAGAACCCGTCGGCATTATTGCTGCACAGTCAATCGGTGAACCTGGAACGCAGCTTACGATGCGTACCTTCCACATCGGTGGTACGGCTAGTTCTGTGTTTAAACAACCCAAAATTTCCGCTAAGGAAAATTCGGTTGTTCGGTATGAAAATCTTCGCACCGTTAAAGTGGAGACCGGAAACGTAATCCTTAACAAAAATGGGTTTGTGGTAACGTATGATGATGACGGTCGTGAGCTTGAGCGCTACTCGGCGGTGATCGGTGCTGTTATCACGGTTGATGATGGCGGGCGTGTTAAACGCGGCGAGACCTTTGTCAGTTGGGATCCGTACAGCGTTCCGATTCTTTCTGAGCAGGATGGTCAGGTCGATTTTCATGACTTTATTGAAGGCGTCACCGTCCAGAAGGCTGAAGACGAGACGACCGGTATTGAAGGCTTGGTTGTGTTGGAGCATAAAGAAGATCTGCACCCGCAAATTGTTGTTAAGGATGCCTCTGGAAAAGCGATTGCCTATTATTCAATTCCTGCCGCAGCTCACGTCATGGTGATTAAAGGCATGAAAATTTTAGCGGGTGCTACGCTGGCAAAGACCCCGCGCAAACAGTCCCGAACCAAAGACATTACCGGTGGTTTGCCGCGCGTGGCCGAGCTGGTTGAGGCTCGCCGTCCGAAGGAAGCCGCAGAAATCGCGAAGATTGACGGATTGGTTGAATTAGGCGGCATCGCTAAAGGAAAACGTCAGTTGATTATTCGGGATCCAGCGACCGGAACAGAAGAAGAGCATCTTATCCCTATGGGTAAGCACGTTATTGTTTACTCGGGTGATGTGGTTCAGAAGGGGCAGCAACTTACGGAAGGCCCGATTGTCCCACAGGAACTGCTGGAAGTCTGCGGTCCTCAGGAGTTGCAAGAGTATCTGGTGAATGAAGTGCAAGCTGTTTATCGTCTGCAAGGTGTGGAGATCAATGACAAGCACATCGAGGTGATTGTTCGTCAGATGTTGCGTAAGGTAAAAATTACAGACCCGGGCGACACCGAATTTCTATGGGGCGAGCAGGTCGAAAAACAGCAGTTTCAGGAAGTCAATCAGCGAGCGATGGAAGAAGGACGTCGATCAGCGGAAGCATCTCCTGTTTTGCTGGGGATCACCAAGGCTGCGTTGGCTACAGAAAGCTTCATTTCTGCCGCATCATTCCAAGATACCACTCGTGTATTAACGCAGGCCGCTACCCTTGGCCGTATTGATCAGCTGCGTGGTTTCAAAGAAAATGTGATCATGGGTCATCTGATTCCTGCCGGAAGCGGATTCCCTCTTTATAAAAACATTCGTCCGGTTAAACTGGGCGAGGAAATCAGCGTAGAGGATGCGCTGGGTGCTAACCTTTTGATGTCTCAGAATGAAAAAACCGCTGAAAGTTAAATCTTAATGCTTGCGGGATGAGCGGTGGGCTCCTATTATCTGCCGCTCGTTTTTTTTGATGGAAGGAACTTATGCCGACAATTAACCAGTTGATTAAAAAGCCGCGTAAACCGCTGCTGAAGAAGAGTAAATCGCCCGCCTTGGCCAACTGTCCACAGCGCCGCGGAGTTTGTCTTCTCGTAAAGACGATGACTCCTAAAAAGCCGAATTCCGCGTTGCGGAAAATTGCCCGAGTGCGTTTGACCAACGGCCGTGAAATTAATGCTTACATTCCTGGTGAAGGGCATAATCTGCAGGAACACAGTATGGTACTGGTTCGCGGTGGAAGGGTGAAGGACTTGCCGGGGGTTCGCTATCACATCGTGCGCGGCACTCTGGACTGCCTCGGTGTAAACGGACGCCGTCGGGGTCGTTCAAAATACGGGGCTAAGAAACCTAAAGAATCTTAAAGAAAGTTTTTAAACCATGGCAAGAAGACGCAGAGCAGAAAAACGTACGGTCACACCGGATCCCCGCTTTAATAGCGAGCTGGTGGCTTACATGATCAATAGCATTATGGGTCGCGGTAAAAAATCGACTGCGGCAGCGATTGTTTATGGGGCATTGGAAGATATTCAGCAGAAACTTAAAGAAGAAGATCCCTTGATGGTGTTTGGCCGTGCAGTGGAAAACATCAAGCCGAAGCTGGAAGTAAAATCCCGTCGCGTCGGGGGTGCCACCTATCAGGTTCCTCTTGAGGTTAGCCCGAAACGTCAGACCGCATTAGCTTGTCGCTGGCTCATACTTTATTCCAAGACCCGGCGTGGTCAGCCGATGCGGCGTGCACTTGCGATGGAAGTTTTGGATGCCTATAACAATCAGGGTTCTGCGGTCAAAAAACGGGATGATACCCACAAGATGGCTCAGGCCAACAAAGCATTTGCTCACTACAAGTGGTAATCACCAGGATTTGAAATGAAGGTTGCTGTGAAACAGGATGGAAAAAATGCGAAGAGCTCTGCGGCTGCCCCTCGGGAAGACGCAGCGCGCGGACGCAGTCTGTCCTCGATTCGCAACATCGGAATCGTAGCACACATTGATGCTGGTAAAACGACGACGTCTGAAAGAATTCTTTATTATACCGGCCGAGTTTATAAAATGGGTGAAGTCCATGAGGGCACTGCTGTCATGGACTGGATGGAGCAAGAGCAAGAGCGCGGCATTACGATTACCAGTGCAGCAACTACTTGTTTCTGGAAAAATCACCAGATCAATCTTATTGATACCCCCGGTCATGTTGATTTCACGGTGGAAGTCGAGCGGTCTTTACGTGTGCTTGATGGTGCTGTCGGAGTATTTTGCGGAGTAGGCGGGGTTCAGCCTCAGTCCGAAACGGTGTGGCGCCAAGCCAGCAAATATCATGTTCCCTGTCTGGCGTTTGTTAATAAAATGGATCGCAAAGGTTCTGATTTTTCGTCGGTTGTTAAGCAGATGCGCGACAAGCTAGGTGCTTCGGCGATCCCTGTTCAACTGCCGTGGGGCTCCGAGGAAAATTTCAAGGGCGTGATCGATTTGATTTCTATGCGTGCGCTTTCTTTTGCGGAAGAGAATCTTGGTAGCGAGGTTAAGGATTGTTCCATTCCGGAAGACCTAGCCGTTGAAGCTGAAAAAGCACGTGCAGAACTTATCGAGCGAGTTTCTGAAGCGGATGAGCAACTGATTGAGGCGTATTTAGAAAATCCTGATGTGCCTGCTGGACTTTTGATTGCAGCAATTCGGCGCACTACAATTGCCGGACAGATTGTTCCGGTGCTTTGCGGGTCATCACTTAAGAACAAAGGCGTTCAGCCTTTGTTGGATGCAGTCGTTAATTATCTTCCGTCTCCGCAGGATGTTCTGGCTGTTAAGGGGATCCATCCCAAGTCTGGCGAACCCCTTAGCCGTGAAGCTGGTGATTTTGAACCGCTGAGTGCATTAGCCTTCAAAATGGCGACGGATCCATTTGTCGGGAAACTAGTTTTTGTGCGTATTTATTCAGGAAAACTCGAGAAACGACAGAATGTTTTCAACCCGCGCACTAAAAAACGCGAAAAAATAGGGCGTCTGTTGCGTTTGCATGCAAACAGCCGTGAAGATATTGAAGTGTTGTATACGGGTGAGATCGGCGCTATTTCTGGCATTAAGAATTTTACCACCGGTGATACGATTTGTGCGGAAAATGATCCAATTGTTTTGGAACGAATTCAATTTCCTGAGCCGGTTATTGCTATGGCGATTGAGCCGAAGACGCAGGCGGATCGCGATGAACTTAAAGCAGCGCTCCTTTCTCTGACGGAAGAAGATCCTACGTTCCGTGTGACCATGAATGAAGATACAGGGCAGACCATTATCAACGGTATGGGCGAGCTTCATCTTGAAATCATTAAAGACCGTATTTTTCGTGAATTTAAAGTTCAGGCCAATGCTGGGAAACCGGTAGTAGCTTACCGCGAAAGTGTTCAGAAGGCAGCTGTGGGAGAGTTTACATTTTCCCGCGAGATCGGTGGACGCAGTCACTTCGGGCATCTTGTTGTTAATGTGGCGCCGCGCGAGCGCAGCTCTGGGAATCAAATTGTTTTTAAAGTATCAAATGAAGTGATACCTGCTGAATTTCATGACGCGATTAGAGACGGACTTGGCGATGCGTTAATGACCGGTGTGCTAGGCAATTATCCGCTGGTCGATGTGGAAGTGACCGTAGCTGGGGGCCGTGCTCATCCGGTTGATTCTTCTGAAATGGCTTTTCGTACGGCGGCGGTAATGGCGTTGCGTGCGGCGGTTGGGCAATCTTTGCCGACGTTGCTGGAGCCTATCATGAAGCTTGAGATCATCGCGCCGGAAACTCATTTGGGCGATGTGATGAACGATTTAAACGGTCGTCGCGGAAGGATCCGCGAGATCGAGGCTCGTGAAGATATTCAGATTGTGCATGTGGATGTGCCGCTGGCTGAGTTATTTGGCTATGCAACTGCGTTGCGATCACTGACGAAGGGCCGAGCCAGTTATACGATGGAGCCGCACCGCTTCGAGGCGGTTCCGGATTCCATTCAGGAGACCATTTTAAACCGGTAGTAGAGACAAAATATGAATAATCAGCGCATACGTATACGTTTAAAATCTTTTGACCACCGGGTGCTGGACGCCTCATCAAAAGAAATTGTAGAAACCGCAAAACGCACGGGTGCCCGTGTGGCAGGGCCTATCCCGATGCCGACCCGCATCGAACGGTTCACCGTCAACCGCAGTCCATTTGTGAATAAAAAATCGATGGAACAGTTTGAAATCAGAACGCATAAGCGTCTGCTGGATATTATTGACCCGACGATCAAAACAGTAGATGAGCTCAAAAAGCTTAATCTGCCGGCGGGTGTGGACATCACCATTAAAATCTGAGTGAAATCATGAAGAGTCTAATTGGAAAAAAACTGGGGATGACCCAGATCTTCGACGAAGAAGGACAGCGGGTTCCTGTTACAGTTATTGAAGCTGGGCCTTGCAGTGTAGTTCAGCGTAAAACCATCGGCACGGACGGCTACGAAGCGGTTCAGCTTGGTTTCGGTGAACAGAAGGCGGAACGTGTTACCAAGCCGCTGGTAGGGCACTATAAAAAAGCAGGTCTTGGCACCATGCGAGAATTGCGTGAAGTTCGTGTCGAGGCTGGTGATTCGGCCAAGGCGGGCGATACGTTGACGGCTGCGGTTTTTGAAGACGTCAAATTTATTGATGTGTTGGGCGTTTCAAAAGGTAAAGGCTTTCAAGGCGTAATGAAACGGCATAATTTCGGTGGTGGACGTGCGACGCACGGTTCGCATTTTCACCGGACAACCGGATCAATCGGTATGAAAGAAAAGCCGGGGCGCGTTTTTAAAGGTAAAAAAATGGCGGGCCAGATGGGCAGCACGGATATCACGGTTCAGAATGTGAAAGTGGTACAAGTTCGCGCGACTGAAAATTTGATTCTGGTTAAAGGTGCGGTGCCAGGCGCAAACGGCACAATGCTGGTGTTGCGCGAAGCACTCAAAAGAAAGTAATTTGAGAGGACGATCATGAGTACATTGCCGCTTAAAGATTGCAAAGGAAAGAAGCTGGGCGAAGTGACCCTCAGCGATAAGTTTACTGTCGCTGACAAGGGTGCTCAGGCGGTTCATCAGGCCATCGTGACCCATCAGGCGCACCAACATCAAGGCTCTGCCAACACGCAGCGCAAAGGTGAAGTCGCTGGTTCGGGCAAGAAGCCTTGGAAGCAAAAAGGCCTTGGACGCGCACGTGCTGGCTATCGGCAGTCGCCTGTGTGGCGAGGTGGTGGCGTGGCCTTTGGTCCGCATCCGCACAAAGTTCGTAAACAGGTTCCTCGTAAAGTGGCTCGTTTAGCTTTTGCCCGTGCATTTGGTGAAAAAGCGGATGCTGGACAAGTTATGGTGGTAGATGGTTTCAAGTTGGCTACGCCGCGCACCAAAGAAATCTGTTCGGTCCTTAAGGCGCTTGAGGTGCAGGGAAAGATTTTGTTGATCGTAGATGCGATGGACACCAGCGTTCTACTGGCGGCTCGTAATCTTCAGGATGTTGAGGTGGTTTGCGCAGGGAATGTTAACACCTATCAGATCGTCCGTTATCCGCAAATTATTATCACCAAAGCGGGCGTGGAAAAACTCGAACAACGCTTGGCCTAGGAAGGGATTTTTAATGAAAGACGTATATAAAGTAGTACAAAAAGTAGTGCTGACGGAGAAGGGTACGCGCCTCTCTGAATCAGAAAATAAATATATTTTCAATGTTCGCCCCGATGCCAACAAAGCGGAGATCAAGCAGGCCATCGAAGAGCTTTTCAAAGTAAAGGTCAGCGCGGTTAATACAATGAAACGTCAGGGGAAAAACAAGCGCGAGCGGACGGCCAGTGCGGGTCGGACGGCTGGATTGAAACGTGCGGTAGTAACGCTGGCCGAAGGCAGCAAAATTGATTTGGTGTAAGGAGTTCGAGTCATGGCTTTAAAAACATATAAACCGACAACGCCGAGCCGTCGTCACACGGTGACCTCTGCGTTTGAAGAAATTACGAAATCGACGCCTGAGCGGTCGCTGATTCGTGCTAAGAAAAGCACCGGTGGGCGCAACAGTGCAGGGCGCATTTCAACCCGGCATCGTGGGGGCGGGCATAAGCGTCGTTATCGTTTAATTGATTTCAAGCGTAATAAATACGGTATCCCGGCGAATGTTGCGGCTATTGAGTATGATCCGAATCGTTCGGCTCGTATTGCCCTGTTGAATTACGTAGACGGTGAGAAACGTTATATGCTGGCTCCAGTTGGATTAAAAGTTGGCACGGTGGTGTTGTCTGGGCCTGAAGCAGAGCCGGTGGTTGGCAATGCATTGCCGCTTGAAAAGATTCCACTGGGTATGACGGTTCATAATATTGAGCTGATGGTTGGCTGTGGCGGTCAGGTTGCCCGTTCAGCAGGAACCAGTGCGCAGTTGATGTCTCGGGAAGGCGAGTTCGCTAACTTGAAGATGCCGTCGGGGGAAATCCGTCGAGTGCGTATTAATTGCTATGCAACGATCGGGCAAGTTGGAAATGCAGATCATGAAAATATTTCCAGTGGGAAAGCCGGACGTAAACGGTGGCTTGGCATTCGTCCGACCGTTCGCGGTGTGGCGATGAATCCTGTCGACCATCCGATGGGTGGTGGTGAAGGACGTACGTCAGGTGGCGGTCATCCGCAGTCACCGTGGGGAACGCTGGCTAAAGGTAAGCGCACCCGTAAGAAAAAACTGGCTTCGAATAAGTACATTATCGAACGGAGAAAGAAGTAAGCTATGGCACGTTCACTTAAAAAAGGTCCTTTCGTAGATGGAAAGCTGCTCAAGAAGGTCGAGCAGATGGAAGTCTCTGGCAGAAAAAAGCCGATCAAGACATGGGCTCGCGCCTCGATGATTGTACCGGAGTTTGTCGGCCATAACTTTACCGTACATAACGGCAAGGTTTTTGTTGCGGTATTTGTGACGGAAAATATGGTAGGGCACCGCTTTGGCGAGTTTGCTGCGACCCGTGCATTTAAGCAGCATGGTGTTGCGACAGATAAGACCGTCGCGAAATAAAATATTTTTTATAGAAGTTCTGGATTTGAAAATGAAATGACGTATAGTTGCCGCCTTTGCGTTTAGGCAGCGGTAGCAAATGTGAGAGTAAAAACATGGAAGTTTCAGCAACAACGAAATATGTAAGAATGTCGCCGATCAAGGCTCGCTTTATGGCGTCCTCGATCCGCGGTCTTTCAGTTGCAGAAGCTCTTCGTATTACGAGCTTTAACGCAATGAAAGCAGCCGCAGAAATTGGCAAGACGCTGAAGTCTGCCGCTGCCAATGCGGAAAGTAACGAAGGGGTATCTGCCGACAAGCTTTTTGTGAAGGAAGCTTATGTGGATGGGGGGCCGGTTCTTAAACGGTTCCGTCCCCGCGCTCGCGGTTCAGCCAGCGCTATCCGCAAACGCACGACACACATCACGGTGATTTTAACGGATCGTAAATAAGGAAAGGGAATCGTTTTGGGACAGAAAGTTAATCCTATCGGACTCCGTATTGCAGTAAATAAGAACTGGCGCTCGCGCTGGTTCGCTGGCAAAAAAGAGTTCGCGAATCTGCTTCAGGAGGATATTGCTATCCGCGAAGCTGTACAAACGCGTCTTAAAGACGCAGCGATTTCTAACGTTTTTATTGAGCGTTATGCCAACCGTGTTCGCGTGACCATTCGTACTGCCCGTCCTGGGTTGGTGATCGGTCGCAAGGGTGAAGACATTGAACGTCTGCGTGAGCTGCTTGGTAAGATGACCAAAAAAGAAGTTTATATTGAAATTGATGAAGTAAAATGTCCCGACCTTGATGCGAGGCTGGTGGCGGAAAGTATTGCGTTGCAACTTGAACGTCGTGTTTCCCATCGCCGAGCGATGAAGCGTGCGATTCAGATGGCGATGGACGTTGGTGCGGACGGAATTAAAGTGCTGGCTTCTGGACGTCTTGGCGGCGCTGAAATCTCCCGTGCGGAAAGTTATAAAGAAGGAAGAATTCCACTTCATACACTACGGGCGGATATTGACTATGGGACAGCGACAGCTCGTACCGTAGCTGGTGCCATCGGAATTAAAGTGTGGATTTGTAAGAAGGACGAAAAGGCGCAAGCTTAGGAGTATTGATCAATGCCTTTAATGCCAAAACGAGTTAAATATAGGAAAGTCCAAAAGGGCTCCCGCGGTGGTATGGCCAAAGCCGGCACAACGCTGTCTTTCGGTGAATACGGTCTTCAGGCGCTGGAGCGAGCATGGATCACGAACATTCAGATTGAGGCGTGTCGCGTTGCGATTAACCGAAACCTGAAACGCAAAGGGAAACTTTGGATCCGTATTTTCCCTGACAAATCGTTTACCAAGAAACCGCTCGAAGTGCGTATGGGTAAAGGAAAGGGCGGCGTGGAGGGCTGGGTGGCCGTTGTGCGTCCTGGACGGATGTTGTTTGAGCTGGACGGAGTGACCGAACAGCAGGCGCGTATTGCTATGCGGCTGGCTGCGACCAAACTCCCTATTCGCGTGCGGTTTTTGACACGTCATGCCGCCCACTGATTTCAAGATGAGAGCATCGAATGAAAAAAGTAAATAAACTTACAGATATGTCAACGGTCGAGCTGCAACAGCAGCTTGAGGATGCGAAGAAGGAGCTATTTACGCTGCGTCTTCAGCAGGTTTCGGGGCAGTTGGAAAATCCGCTGCGTATCCGTGCTGTACGCCGCTCAGTGGCCCGTATCAAAACGGTTATGAATCAGGCGGCGAAAGTTGAGGGGTAAAAGATGGAGTTAAGAGGTCATCGGAAAGTGCGCGAAGGTCGCGTGTGCAGTGTGGCGGGAAACAAAACCATTTCTGTGCTTGTCGAGCGCCGGGTTAGACATCCGTTGCTGGGTAAGGAATTGCGTGTGACAAAGAAAATTCATGCGCATGATGAAAATAACGAAGCTAAAGTAGGACAAGTTGTTCGTGTGATGGAAACGCGTCCGATTAGCCGGATTAAACATTGGCGACTTCTCGAAGTTATTTCGAAGTAAGGCAGGAAAATAAAATGATTTCAGTACAAACTAGACTGGATGTTGCGGATAACACAGGCGCACGTAGTGTTCAGTGCATCCGGGTTCTGAAAACCAAGCGCAGTTATGCGAAGGTAGGCGAGATTATTAAAGTGGCGGTTAAGGAAGCTCAGCCGGGTGGTGTCGTCAAAAAAGGCGATGTCTGCGAGGCTGTGGTTGTACGAACCAAATCAGCTATTCGTCGGCGTGACGGATCGGTGTTACGGTTTGACCATAATGCTGCCGTCATTATTGATGCTGCTAAAAATCCGCGCGGAACGCGCATTTTTGGCCCCGTGGCTCGCGAGTTGCGTGACGGGAACTTTATGAAAGTAGTATCACTCGCTCCAGAAGTGCTTTAAGGAGATAGGGAACGTTTTATGGCAGTGATAAAAAAAGGCGATTTGGTCAAAGCCCTCTGCGGTGATGACAAAGGCAAGACCGGCAAGGTTCTTCAGGTGCTTCCGGGCACTGGACGGGCTGTGGTGGAAGGCTTTAATCTTGTGAAGAAGCATATGCGAAAAACGCAGGACAACCCGCAGGGCGGGGTGTTTGAAAAAGAGGCTTCAATTCACATGTCAAATCTGAAAAAAGCAGAATAACTGATTAATCTATTTATATAGGAGCGGGTATCCATGATACCGACAATGAAAACAAAATATCGCGAGCAGGTGGTGCCTGAACTTCAGAAGAAGTTCAATTATAGTAACCGCATGCAGATACCGTCACTTTCGAAGATTACCATTAACGTATCGGTTGGCATGCAGCATGACCGTGATGCGTTGCAGGCGGTGCTCGACGATTTGGCTAAAATAACCGGACAGCGTCCGATCACGATTAAAGCGCGGAAAAGCGTTTCGAACTTTAAACTTCGTGAGGGCGTTTCTTTGGCTGGTAAAGTAACATTGCGCGGTGCCCGGATGTATGAATTTCTGGATCGCTTGATTAATGTTGCGTTGCCTCGTATTCGGGACTTTCGTGGCATACCGGCTAAATCATTCGATGGGTTTGGGAATTATTCTTTGGGTCTTAAGGAGCAGACTATTTTCCCAGAAATTAATCCGGATCATGTCCGCAAAGTGCACGGCATGGATGTGACATTTGTTACGACGGCTAAGACCGACAAGGAAGCTTATGAGTTGCTTCGTCTGCTTGGAATGCCGTTTGAAACTGCCAAAAACAAAGGTGAACAGCAATGATATTGAGCGATCCTATTTCTGATATGCTGACTCGTATTCGCAATGCCAACATGGCTGCGCACACGAAGGTGCAGATGCCGCACTCAAAGATGAAGAGCGAGTTAGCCCGCATCCTTAAACAAGAAGGATATATTAAGGATTTCACCACGGAGAAAGTGGAAGGGAAGCCGACACTGGTACTTTTCCTTAAATATCAAGACGATCAGAAGCCAGTGATTCAGGGGCTTCGTCGTGTAAGTCGTCCAAGTTGTCACCATTATGTGATGGCGGATGATGTTCCGCGCGTGCTGGGCGGAATCGGTATGGCGGTTCTGAGCACCTCGTCTGGTATGCTCAGTGATAGAGATGCTCGCAAAGCCCATGTGGGTGGCGAAGTACTTTGCTATGTGTGGTAATTTGAAATCGAGGTTGTAACGATGTCTAGAATAGGAAAATTGCCTGTGACAGTTCCTGGCGGCGTTGAAGTGGCGCTGAGCGGGAGTCTTGCTGTTGTTAAAGGCGTCAAAGGGCAGAGCACTCTGCAGATTCCAACGAAGATCACCGTGGCTGTTGAAGGCGGTCAGGTCGTGGTCGGACGCACGGATGAGACGAAAGAAGCTCGCGCATTGCATGGAACCATACGAAATACGCTGAAGAATATGATTCTAGGCGTGCAGAGTGGCTATGTTAAAGAGCTTGAAATCCAAGGCGTCGGCTATAAAGCGCAGGTGCAGGGAAAAGTTTTAGTTCTTTCGCTTGGATTCTCTCACGATGTTAAATATGAAATCCCTGAAGGCATCAAGGTTGAAGTCACCGGGGCAACGGATGTAAAAGTTTCAGGGCATGAGAAGGCTCTGGTCGGTCTGGTCGCCTCGCGTATTCGCTCATTTGCCCCCGCAGAACCTTATAAGGGCAAAGGGGTACGGTATAAAGGGGAACAGGTTCGGCGTAAAGAAGGTAAGGCAGTGGCTTAATCATGAAGGTCAAAAACAAATCAGATTATCGGAAACGCAGACATCTTCGTTTGCGCAACAAAGTACAAGGAACCGCCGAGCGTCCGCGCATGGCTGTTTATGTATCCAACCGTTATATTTATGTACAGCTGATCGACGACGATGCACAGAAAACGCTTTGTGCGGTTTCGTCATTGGGCGAAAAGTGTACGGTAGATACCGCCAAAGCATTGGGAGCTAAGGCGGCCGAAGCGGCCAAAGAACAGGGTGTTTCCCGAGTTGTATTCGATCGCGGCGGTTTTGCCTACGGTTCGCGTCTGCGTGCGTTGGCCGACAGTGCTCGCGAAACTGGCCTACAATTTTAGTTTTATGTAAATGAGGAGTTGCTCGAAGTGATTGAAAAATCAGCAGAAAAAAAAGTGAAATCGGAGTTTGAAGAACGGGTCGTTCACATCAACCGCAATTCAAAGGTGGTTAAAGGTGGACGTCGTTTCAGCTTCGGCGCTCTGGTTGTCGTTGGTGATGGCTCCGGACGGGTCGGTTACGGCCTCGGCAAAGCCAACGAAGTGGCCGATGCAATCCGTAAAGGCGGCGAAACGGCCAAGCGGGCTATGGTGCCGATCGTAATGCGAGGGACTACGATTCCTCATGAAGCAACTGGTAAATTCGGTGGAGCGCAGGTTCTCTTGCGTCCGGCCTCTGAAGGAACTGGTGTTATTGCGGGCGGATCGTGCCGTGCCGTTCTTGAACTTGCAGGCGTGCGTGATGTGCTGGCTAAATCGCTGGGCAGTAGTAACAAATTGAACGTAACCAAAGCCACAATGGCTGCTCTTGCCACTTTGCGTACACGCGAAGCGGCGCTCGCAGCTCGCGGAAAATAAATAAGAGGTTTTTAAATGGAATTGCATTCGTTACAGCCTGCAAAAGGATCGACACACCGGAAAATGCGCGTAGGACGCGGACGGGCTTCCGGAAAAGGTAAAACATCGGGACGTGGCCATAAAGGGGCCTATGCCCGTTCTGGTCACAAGCATAAGCCACTATTCGAAGGGGGGCAGATGCCTATGGCTCGCCGTATTCCTAAGCGAGGATTCAGCAATTATACCCGTAAAGTTCTTGCTCCGGTAAACGTTGCCGCTTTGAATGCGTTTGAGGCGGGAACCGTCGTCACACTTGAATTGTTGCGTCAGGTAAAACTGGTTAACGGACAGTGGGATGGCGTTAAAGTGCTGGGCAATGGTGAAATTTCGAAAAAGCTGTTGATTAAAGCCAGCGCATTCAGTGCGGCAGCTAAAGAGAAAATCGAAGCTGCCGGTGGCAGTTGCGAAACAGTCTGATCTAACATTAATTGGGGTAAACGATGCTTTCCGCCTTCGTCAACAGCTTCAAAATTCCGGAATTACGCCAGCGGATACTTTTTACCTTGGGCGTGGTTTTTTTGTGCCGTTTAATTTCAAACATTCCGATTGCGGGTGTTGATTTCGGCATGATCAGTAGCTACATCAAGGCCTCTGCTGGGCAAGGAGTAGGGTTTCTTGATATGTTTAACCTGTTCAGCGGTGGTGCAGTGGCAAACTGCGCAATCGGTGCTCTTGGTATCATGCCTTATATCAGCGCATCCATTATCATTCAGTTGATGACGGCCGTTGTTCCAATGCTTGAAAAGCTGGCGCGCGAAGGCGAGGCTGGCCGGGCAAAGATAACCCAGTATACTCGTTATCTCACGGTAGCACTCTGTGCTTTTCAGGGAATATTGATCGCACGTGCGCTTGAAAGTGGTCAGCTTTATTTTCCTGCGGACGTGGTTCGTATTCCAGGCTTTGGGTTTGAATTGTTAACCATGATGACGCTGGTCACAGGGACCTTGATGCTGATGTGGCTTGGCGAACAAATCACTGAACGCGGGATCGGAAATGGTATTTCCATGATTATTACCGTGAATATCGTTAGTCGTATGCCGGCGGCAGTTGGTGCGATGATTAGTATGTTTAAGCCGGTTGATGGCGTTGTTCGGCATTCCTTATTCATGGCTGCGGTTATGTTGATCATGGTTCTAGCGGTTATAGCCGTGGTGATTGCTGTAACGCAGGCTCAGCAGAAAATTCCCGTTCAATACGCCAAACGCGTCGTCGGTCAGAAAGTATATGGTGGGCAGCATACCTTTATGCCGTTGCGGGTTAATTATGCGGGTGTCATGCCCATTATTTTTGCACAGGCTATTCTGATGTTCCCCGCAAAGATTTTCAACATGATGCCATGGCCTGCCGCCAAACAGATTGGGGCCTCGCTTGGTTATGGTACAAACCTCTATATGACCTGCTTCGGTCTTATGATTCTTTTCTTTTCATATTTTTGGGTCGCTACACAATTTAATCCGGTTCAGATCGCTGATGATTTAAAGAAATACGGTGGCTACATTCCTGGTATTCGTCCCGGAAAGTCTACGGCGGAGTTTCTTGATCGTACGATGACTCGAATTACGCTGGCTGGCGCACTTTTCCTTACAGGTATCGCGATATTACCCACGATTATGGGGGCTCAGTTTGGTATTCCTGGTTTAGTCGCATCATTTTTTGGTGGGACGAGTCTGTTAATTATCGTTGGCGTTATGCTTGATACGATGCGGCAGGTGGAGTCCCATTTGCTGATGCGCCATTACGACGGATTTCTAAAAAAGGGAAAAATTAAATCCGGAAGAAGGTAGGCGATGGAAGCAATTATCCTCCTCGGCGGACCCGGCGCAGGCAAGGGAACGTTGGCTGAAGATCTTAAGCGGCAGACTGCGTATATTCATGTTTCAACTGGAGATATACTTCGTGCTGCACTGAAGTCCGGTAGTTCGATAGGTTTGGAAGCCAAGGCTTTTATGGATGCAGGTGAACTGGTTTCGGACTCCGTTATTCTGCGTATTATTGAAGAACGAATTGCGCAGGAATCTTCTACCGCTCAGTTCATGTTTGATGGATTTCCGCGGACCATTGAGCAGGCTGAAGGACTCGATAAACTTTTAAAAAAATACGACGGAAAAATATCCAATGTTTTTAATCTGGAAGTTCAGCGTGAGATTTTATTACGACGGCTTACCGGACGGCGTGTTTGCAGGGCGTGCGGGTTGGTTTACCACTTGATTTCGCGGCCGCCGAAAAAAGAGAATGTGTGCGATGTAGATGCTGGTGAACTTTATCAGCGCGCTGACGATAGCGAAGCGACCATTCTTAATCGTCTTGAAGTTTATGCAAAGCAGACGGCTCCGCTTATTGAATATTATCAGCGGCAGAGATTGATCCGTACTATTGCTGCGGGTGGACATTCTGATGTAACAACCGCACACGTCCTCGATGTGCTTAATGCGTAAGGGCGGGCGATGATTGTTATTAAAACGCCGCTTGAACTCGAAGCGATGCGCCGAGTTAATCGCATGACGGCTTCTGTGCGGGATAGATTAGCCGCGATGGTTCGCCCTGGAATTACTACGCTGGATCTAGGTAATGCAGCCTTTGAAATGATCCGTGGACTTGGTGGAACCAGTGCTTTTTATGGCTATCATGGGTTCCCTGGCCAAATTTGTGTTTCCATCAACGAAGAGGTTGTGCACGGCATACCGAGTCGTCGTGTTATTAAAGATGGAGACATCGTTAGTATTGATACTGGGATTACCTTTGAGGGTTTTATCGGCGATACGGCGGTGACGGTAGCCGCCGGCGAAGTGGATGCGGGTAAAAAGAAGTTGCTTGAAGTGACCCGAGCGGCTCTTGCGGCTGGTGTTTCCAAGGCCGTGGCCGGTAATCGGCTGGGTGATATTTCACATGCAATTCAGACCGTGGTTGAAGCCGCCGGTTTTTCTGTCGTTCGTGAATTTGTTGGACATGGTATTGGTCGTGAAATGCATGAAGAACCGCAAATTCCAAACTTTGGAAAACCTGGGCGCGGTCCGAAACTTAAGCCGGGTATGACGCTTGCTATTGAGCCGATGGTCAATATTGGCGGTTCTAAGGTGCGAGTGCTGGATGACAACTGGACGGCCATTACTTGCGATGGTAGCGCTTCGGCGCATTTTGAGCATACGGTTGCCGTCGGCGTGTCTGCACCTGAAATACTAACGCAATCTTAAACCTACAGAAACCACAGGCTTCGGGCTGTTTTTTTTAAGTTTTATAATGCATTTGTGCCTTGTGTTTAAAGGGCATCTCATTATGATGCACGCTCTTTTATATACCGCATTTTATGAGTTAACCGACCGGGTGGTCGTGAATAATCTGTGGAGGAAGAAAACAGCCCCGGCGCGGGGTGCGCTGTGCAATGCAGTTGCGGACGTGCCGGACAGAATAGAAGATAGAAAACATGGAACAGACACTTAAGGACGATGGCTTCTCAATTGGGCAGGATGCCGCCGCCATCGATGCAATGTACAGTAACACCCTCAAGGACTTTACTGTTGGCTCAATCGTGCCCGGTAAAGTACTGCGCGTTCAGGATGACGAAGTGCTCATCGATATCGGTTACAAATCCGAAGGGATTGTAGATGGCGATGAGTTTGAAGATGTCGATTTGATTAAGGTCGGCGACACCATCGAAGTTTTTCTCGAAAGCCTTGAAAACGACCATGGAATGGTTGTTCTTAGCAAAAAACGCGCTGAACAGCAGCGCAAATGGGATCATATTGTCAATGACTGCGAAGAAGGCAGCTTGGTTGAGGGTACGATCACCCGCGCTATTAAGGGCGGTTTCATTGTTGATATTGGCGCAGACGCCTTCCTGCCGGGTTCACAAGTGGATGTTGTTCCGGTACGCAATCTGGATGACTACTTGGGTAGAACACTTCAGGTCAAAATTATTAAAATCAACAAAGAGCGCAAAAACATTGTTGTATCGCGCCGGGAAATCATTGAAGAAAGCCGCCGCGAACAGAAACTTAAATTGCTTGGCGAAATCAAAGTGGGTCAGCTTCGCAAGGGGACGGTCAAGAATATCACCGATTTTGGTGCCTTCGTGGATCTTGACGGTATCGACGGTCTATTGCATGTCACCGATATGAGTTGGGGTCGCATCAATCATCCAACCGAAATGGTTAAAGTCGGCGATGAAGTTGAAGTGATGATTCTTGATATCAATCTTGATAAAGAACGCATTTCGCTTGGTCTGAAACAGACGCTTTCCAATCCTTGGCAGGACATTGACGCTAAGTACCCGATTGGAACCCGTGTCCACGGAAAAGTAGTAAGTTTGGCTCCGTACGGTGCATTTGTTGAAGTCGAAGAAGGCGTGGAAGGTCTTGTTCACGTTTCCGAAATCTCATGGACTAAGCGTATCCAGCGCGCATCCGATGTCCTTAAAGTCGGCGATGAAGTTGATGCCGTTGTTCTGTCTATTAATACTGAGGATAAGAAAATATCGCTCGGCATGCGTCAGACTGAAGAAAATCCGTGGGAAGTTGCTGCGCATAAATATCCGATTGGCTCATTGGTCAAGGGTAAGGTTCGTAACTTCACTTCGTATGGTGCCTTCGTCGAAATTGAAGAAGGTGTTGATGGTATGATTCATGTGTCTGATATGTCTTGGACGCGCAAGATCAATCATCCTTCCGAAGTCTTCAAAAAGGGTGAAGAGGTTGAAACCATTGTGCTAGAAATCGATTCAGCCAACCAGCGTATTTCGCTCGGCCTCAAGCAGGCTCAGGAAGATCCATGGGCTCGCATTACCGATGTCTATAAAGAAGGTCAGAAGATTACCGGTAAAGTAACTAAACTTACTAACTTCGGCGCGTTTATTGAGCTCGAAGATGGTATCGACGGATTGGTGCATATCAGCCAAATCAGTGATGCACGCATCGAAAAAGTTAAAGATGTGCTCAACATTGGTGATCAGGTAGAAGCTCGTATTGTTAAGATTGACTCGGTCGAACATCGTATTGGCCTCAGCATTAAGGCGGCCAAGATTGCGGATGAAGATTTCGAGATCAGCGATGAGCTGCTCACGGGTCTGCGTCCGGGCGAAGAACTCGTCGACCTGTCCTCGGCTTTTGACAGTCTCCTGACCGGCAACGAAGAGTGGCACCCTGGCCAGAAATCATAATAAAGTGGAGAAATAATCTCTGTTTTATAAACCCGCAGGTTGTAAACGCCTGCGGGTTTTTTTATGCTCATAGGAATTATGAATACAGACGAACAGTGTAATATGCTAACCGCCCGTCATGTGGATCTTTTTTCCGCTGGGGAGTTGAAGCGGAAGCTCGCAGCCGCGAAAAAGGAAAACCGCAGCCTGCGCATTAAATATGGCGCCGATCCGTCCGCACCGGACATCCACCTCGGACATGTCGTTGGACTGAACAAGCTACGCGAGTTTCAGGACGCGGGGCACACGGTGGTTTTCATCATTGGCGACTTCACCGGCATGATCGGCGATCCGTCCGGTAAATCGGCGACCCGCCCAGCGCTTTCGCGCGAACAGGTGTCCGCCAATGCTGAAAGTTATAAAAAGCAGATTTTCAAAGTGCTCGATCCGGCCAAGACCGAAGTGCGGTTTAATTCCGAATGGCTTGGCGAAATGAAGTTTGAGGATGTCATCCGCCTTTCCGCACACGTTACCGTGGCGCAGATGCTGGCGCGTGACGATTTTTCAAAGCGCTATGCTGAAAACCGGCCAATCTCGCTCGTCGAGTTTCTCTACCCGCTGGTGCAGGCTTATGACTCTGTTATGGTCAGAGCTGACGTGGAACTCGGCGGAACCGACCAGCTTTTCAATCTACTGCTCGGACGCGAACTGCAGAAGACGTTTGGACAGGAGCCGCAGGTCGTTATGACCTTGCCGCTGATCGAAGGCCTCGACGGCGTGCAGAAAATGAGCAAGAGCCTCGGCAACTATGTCGGCGTCAATGAATGTGCCAAAGACATGTTTGGCAAGCTGATGAGCGTCAGCGACGAACTGATGTGGAAATATTTCTTGCACATTCTTTGCCGAAATACGGCGGAGATCAAAGATATGCAGGCGAAAGTCGCCACTGGTGAACTGCACCCGCGTGCCGTCAAAGACGAACTGGGTCGCTGTGTGGTTGACCGCTTCGTCGGCGCTGGCGAAGGGCAGAAAGCCTCCGACGAATTTGCCCGCATCTTTTCGCAGAACGAACTGCCGGAAGATATGCCGGATATCCAGTTGTCAACGGAAGGCCTTGGCATCATCGATCTGGTGGTGAAAGCCGGCTTTGCCCCCTCTAACGGTGAAGCTCGCCGCCTTATTCAGCAAGGCGGAGTGCGGATTAACGACGAACAGATTTCCGACATCAAAGCGGTTGTCATGCCAGCGGACGGAATGATCCTGAAAGTCGGAAAACGTAAGTTCGCCCGGATCGTTTGCTGAAACGTGGCATCTGCATCATGGTGGAACGCGACCGCTGGCGCTTTCGCCGAAAGCGCCACGTTTCGCCGCATGGAGGTGCTGCCGGGAACCGAGTGTCAGGTTGACTATGGAACGGGCGCTTGGGTTGTTGGAGCGAACGGCAAGCGGCGCAAAACGCATTTATTTCCGATTAGGGCACCTGTCCGGTGCCCTAATCGGAAATAAGGGCAGGTGTGCTACAAAGGGTGGATGTCCTCCCGTTGGATCCGCTATAAAGCGGATAGAAAAACCAACAAAGGAAAGGACATCCACATGATTAAACG
>JBBQSL010000016.1:0-31419 GCA_038213895.1 Kiritimatiellales bacterium
GAGGGTGATCAACTGAGATTGACCCGAAAGCAAGATCACTTTTACTACAAACTCCCTAAAAAACTATGTGTGCCAAAAATTTTCGCCGGAACTATAGGTGGTTATTGAGGTAAAGGTCTGATCCGGGTACATAGGTAACAGATATGTCAGGTACATAGGTAACACTTTATAACCGATCCATGGAGGTGATTCATGGCGTGGAAGAAAGTGTTGGTTATGGAAGAGCGGAGCAGTTTTGTATTGCTGGCAGAGAAGTCGCAACAGAGTTTCAGTTCACTGTGTGCAGAGTACAGGATCAGCCGGAAGACGGGTTATAAATGGTTGAAGAGGTATCGCACCTGCGGACTGAAGGCGTTGTCAGAGTTAAGTTGTCGTCCGTTGCATTGTCCGCACAAGACAGAGGCGCACATTGAAAAGCTGATCTTGCATGATCGGCGTACGCATCCGACGTGGGGACAAAAAAAATCCAAAATCTGTTGATGACGGAGCACAAGATTATTTTGCCCCCCTCTCAGGGAACGATCGGAGCGATTCTGTAACAGTTTAACTGGTATCGATATCATTTGGTTTAACTCACTGCATATTTTTCAATTTTCTTCTTTTTTATTTGTTGTTTTTATGCGTATATATACGTATCATAAAAAAAACAGGTGATATTCTCACCCTGCTGGAATCAAAAAAATATCCAGATCACGAATCGGTTTCGTTCTGCTAAAAAATCATAAAACTCTTCACGATAGCTTGCCGAATAAAGATCCCGTCTGGAAAGCAGCAGAGGCGAGAGTTAAAACAACGGTACTGCAATTGCTCGACAGCTTCTGCTCCATGGCGCTGGAAAACAAAAAAGCTGAGACCCTTCGGAAATGACTCATCCCCGGTGCGCGCGAATATAACGAAGTGTTTTCCTTCATCGACTTTGGAGGCCCCCCAACAAACAATCATGCCGAACGGGCACTTCGCCCCTTAGTCATCTTCAGAAAAACCTCAATGGGAACGCGCAGTCGAATGGGCTCAGAAAACATCACTCTGTTCGCCAGCATTCTTCAAACCGCCAAGTTGCAAGAGGCCTCGGCGATTTCTGTGCTGAGTGCCTTACTCACAGGGACGCCAGCAAAAGTTCGGGAGGCTGTTTTTGATAACAAGTGCGCTCAAAATACCAGCTAAACTGTTACGTCGTATGAATGCTGTCCGGCCCGACATAAACTACGTAAAAGTCCTTTACCGTATAAGCCTGAACGCCTCCTGTCAGGAAAAGGATTCCTATACACACTAGAAGAAATACACGGAACTTTTTCTGAAACATTTTCCACTCCTTTACCTGCATGCAACCTATCCAAACTTAATTCACAGCACCTGAACAGCCAAATACTGACTTGGGCGAGCCTAGTCTGCGAATTCCTCTGCTTCCCGTGTTCCATTTTAATGGCGGGAAATTATGCTCACGGCAGGATCAAATCCAGCTAAAAATAACCGATAGCATGTAAAAAACAGCAGTTTAAGGTGGCAATTGGGTGCTTCTTCATTAATATTCGTGCGCAATTTAACCTAAGGAGTGTCCATGATTGTAACAACAAAAGAACTATTTAAGCATGCCTATGGCAAATACGCCATTGGTGCTTATAATATCAATAACGCCGAGCAGGTGATGGGTCTGTTTCGCGGCTGTATGGAAAGCAAAGCGCCGTTTATCGTGCAGCTTTCCAAGGGTGCCCGTTCCTACACCGACAAGCGCATGCTCGAAGCCATGCTCCGTGCGGCCGACGAAATTTTTCCGGATGCCATCTTTGCCGTGCATCTCGACCACGGCGATGAAAAGACCTGTATGGATTGTATCGAAAGCGGTTTCTACAGCTCGGTCATGATCGACGCATCGCATGAAAGCTTTGATGAAAACATTGCGATCACCAAGCGCGTCACGGATGCCGCCCATGCCAAAGGCCTGGTGGTCGAAGCCGAACTTGGACAGCTCGGAGGCGTAGAAGAACATGTCTCCGTCAGCGAAGCCGATGCCAAACTGACCAATCCGGAACAGGCTAAAGAGTTTGTCACCCGTAGCGGTGTTGATTCGCTGGCTTGCGCTATCGGCACTTCGCACGGCGCATTCAAATTCAGCGGCTCGCAGGGCCTGCACTTCGACGTGCTCGAAGAAATTCAGAAACGTCTGCCCGGCTTCCCGCTGGTTATGCACGGCTCCAGCTCCGTCCCGCAGGACGAAGTTGCCCGCATCAATGCCGCCGGTGGCAAGATGAAAGGCGCTAAAGGCGTTGACGAAACCCAGTTCTTGCCGGCTGCAAAACTTGGTGTAACCAAGATCAACATCGACACCGATGGCCGTTTGGTTTGGTGCCGCGTACATCGTGAAGAGTTCATGAAGAATCCGGAAAACTTCGACCTGCGTCCTCCGGGCAAAGTGTTCATGGCCGAATACGCGAAGTATATCGCCCACAAGAACACCGTTCTTGGCAGTGCTGGACAGCTTGACAGTATTCGTTCCAGCCTCAAAAAATAAGCGGCTTCATCGCTGTTTTGCAAACGCTCCCGGCTTTGGCCGGGGGCGTTTTTTATTGCCGACACTGGGGGGCTTTTAACCCGCGCTGCGCTATTTGCGGGTAAAAATGTAGTGCAGACCTTTGATAAAAAATCGAACAAATGGGGTGCTTTTATCTTTGAACAGCGAAAGACGGGTTATTATAAACAGCCTATACATGTTTAATATTATCATATTTAACGTAATTAGCTTGATTTAAATGTGACTTATATAATAAAAACGCTCATGTTAATCATAACGAGGAAGATGTATTGCTATGAAAAAAGCTTTTGTAAAAGAAGAAATTGACCGAATTCATTCGGAAATAAGCGACTTCAATCCGTTACAGATAGTGCAGTGGGTTGAGCGGAATATCGACCAGCCAGTGTTCGCCAGTTCGCTTGGACAGGAAGATCAGGTGATTTTGCATCTAATTGCTGCGCATCAGCTCGATATCCAGATAATCACGCTAGATACAGGCCGATTGTTTCAGGAAACGTATGACCTGATTGCTGAAACTGAAGCGCGTCTGGGTATAAAAATTCGAGTGTTGTTCCCCGACGCGCATGAGGTTGAAGCGATGGTGGCCGAGGAAGGCATCAATCTTTTCTACAAAGGCATTGATCAGCGCAAGCGGTGCTGCCAAGTACGCAAGATACATCCTTTGCATCGCGCGCTTCAGCAGTCAGGTGGATGGATTTGCGGTTTGCGGCAGGAACAGTCACCGACGCGATCTGGGCTAAAAGCGATCGAATGGGATGCGGTTAACGGAATTCCTAAAATCAATCCGCTGTACGATTGGTCGTTAGATCAGGTGACCAGTTATCTGAAGGAAAACGGGGTTCCGTACAATCCGTTGCATGATCAGGGGTTTATTAGTATCGGCTGTGCCAGCTGTACGCGAGCGGTGCCGCCGGGCGAAGATGTGCGTTCGGGTCGCTGGTGGTGGGAGACTCCGGAGCAGAAGGAGTGCGGGTTGCATCTGGTTAATGGGAAATTAGTACGCAGTAAAGAGTCGGAGAAGAACCATGAGTAAATATCAGTTAAGTCAGTTTAAACAACTGGAGGCAGAAAGTATCCGGATCATCCGCGATGCCTATAGTCAGTTTGAAAATCCGGTGATGCTGTATTCCATCGGCAAAGATTCCGGGGTGATGGTGCGGCTGGCGCAGAAAGCGTTTTATCCGGGGCGGGTTCCGTTTCCATTGTTGCATGTAGATTCGACCTTTAAATTCAGGGAGATGATTACCTTCCGCGACCGCTTCTGCCGCGAAAATGGATTGGATTTATTGGTGCATACCAACGAAGAAGGACGCGCCGCGGGTGCGACGCCTTTTACGTTGGGAAGCCGCAAGTATACGGATGTGATGAAGACGCACGCGCTACTTCAGGCGCTGGATAAGCACAAGTTTGACTGCGCCTTCGGTGGCGCACGGCGGGACGAGGAAAAGTCGCGAGCCAAAGAACGGATTTTTTCTTTTCGCGACCGGCACCATCAGTGGGACCCTAAAAACCAGCGTCCGGAATTATGGTCGAATTATAACGCGCGAGTAAATCCCGGCGAAAGTGTGCGGGTATTCCCGCTCTCGAACTGGACGGAGTTGGATATCTGGCAATATATACGGCTCGAAAAAATTCCGCTGGTTCCGCTTTATCTGGCGGCGAAACGTCCCGTCGTCGAGCGGGATGGCGTGCTCATTATGATAGATGATGACCGGTTTCCACTGAATCCCGGCGAAGTGCCTCAGGAGCGCTTGGTACGGTTCCGCACGCTGGGTTGCTACCCGCTGACCGGCGCGATTGAGTCGGATGCAGATACGGTAGACAAGATCGTTGAGGAAATGATGACGACCCGCCTGAGTGAACGTTCCACGCGCATCATTGATAAGGATGGTGACTCGTCGATGGAAGACAAAAAGCGCGAAGGCTATTTCTAGTTCGGAGAAGAGAAATGAATATAGATAAATTTTTAAACGAGCATGAAAATAAGAGTCTGTTGCGGTTGCTGACCTGCGGCTCAGTGGACGATGGCAAATCAACCCTTATTGGACGACTGTTGTTTGATAGTAAGCTGCTATTTGACGACCAGTTGAGTGCGTTGGAGCGCGATAGTGCTCGCGACGGAAACGCCGGTGAAGGAGAAATTGATTACGCGCTGCTGTTGGACGGACTGAAAGCCGAACGTGAGCAGGGGATCACTATTGATGTGGCGTACCGCTACTTCACCACGCCGCGTCGAAAATTCATTATTGCCGATACGCCCGGCCACGAGCAGTACACCCGCAACATGGCCACCGGCGCGTCGTCCGCCGATCTGGCCATCATTCTGATCGATGCCCGTAAAGGGGTCATCACCCAGACGCGGCGGCACAGCTTTATTGTGTCGCTGCTGGGTATCCGCCACGTTGTCGTGGCGGTGAACAAAATGGATCTGGTGGACTTCAGTCAGGCGCGGTTCGAAGAAATCAGGAAGGATTTTGAAACGCTAAACAAAGAGCTGGCGATCCCAGATGTCCATTTTGTTCCGCTGTCGGCGCTGAAAGGCGACAATGTGGTCGATCGGTCTAAGCGGATCGCTTGGTATGATGGTCCGCCTCTGCTGGAAATCCTAGAAACAACGGATTTGACCGCCGCTCGAAATCTCGGCGATTTCCGCTTTCCGGTGCAGTATGTCTCGCGTCCCGATCTCGACTTTCGCGGGTTTGCTGGAACCGTTGCGTCGGGCGTCGTTCGTCAGGGCGACCGTATTCAAGCCTTGCCGTCACTGAAGGCGACGACGGTGAAACGGATTGTAACAGCCGACGGGGATTTACCGGAGGCCTTCGCGCCGCAGGCGGTGACGATTGAATTGGATGAAGAAATCGACATCAGCGGCGGCGAAATGATTGTCCATGTCGAAAATCCGCCACATGTTGCGACGCACTTTGAGGCGATGATTTTATGGTTGTCTGAAACACCGATGAACCCGCGCACGACCTACTTACTGCGGCATACGTCACGGACGACCAAAGCGCGGATCGCCGAGCTGGAATACCGTGTGGATGTCAACACGATGGAAAAACAGGCAGCCGAAGTTTTGCAACTCAACGAAATTGGCCGAGCGAACATCACTACGCATCAGCCGCTATTCTTTGATGCCTATTTGGATAATCGTGAAACCGGCAATTTTATTCTCATCGATCCGATCAGCAACAACACCGTTGCAGCCGGAATGATTGAACGATCGCAGACGGCGGGCGAGCGGGCTCCGCTGGAAGCGCAGGTTGACCGGCGCGAATTTCTTTGGGAGCGGGGCTTAGTTTCACCCGCAGCACGGATAGGCCGGAACCAGCACCACGGCAAAGCTGTGCTGTTTATTGGCCCGTCCGGTGATCTGGCCCGGCGGCTGGAACTCAAGCTTTTCGATAAAGGCTTGCAGGCGTATTATCTAGGTATTTCCAGTCTGATTGAAGGTCTTGATGCGGATGTCGGCCAGAACTTCCGTGGTCGTGATGAACACATCCGCCGTCTCGGAGAGCTGGCGCGCATCATGACGGATGCCGGACTGATTTTTATCAGTTCACTGGAACGAGCGGACGGCTACGACCTGCAGAAGTTGAAAATATTGAATTCGCCGAATGAGCTTTTTGTTGTCAGTGTAGGCGGCAGTACATTTAAAAACTACCAGATCAATCTGGTGCTTGAGCCCGATGTGTCGCCAGCCGAAACCGTCCAGACTATCTTGCACGAGCTGACTCGGGCGCAGGTGATTATGGAGTACAGTATTTGAACAGGAAGTTACATGGAAAAGAATGCAGCCTATAGTTGTAACATCCGGCAGAAGCAGAAGGACTATTTTGCTTTGCGGGTGCGGACAGTCGGTGGAGATGTCACAGCGGAACAGTTGCGTGCCATGGCCGAGGTCGCTGACCGTTTCGGTGCGAAGGTCGCCCACCTTTCAACTCGGCAAGGTGTGGAAATTCACCATGTACACAAAGATAATCTGAAAGAAGCGCAGGCGGCACTGGAAGCGGCCGGTCTATGTATGGGCGCAGATGGTAACCGGGTACGGATCGTGATTGCCTGTCCCGGAAGTTCGACCTGCCGCTACGGGTCCATTGATACAAAGTTTATCGCGTCCGAAGTTGACCGGCGCTATTTCCGGATGGAAACACCGTATAAATTCAAAATCGGGATTACCGGCTGTCCCAACAATTGCGGCAAAGCGCGAGAGAGCGATCTCGGCATTATGGGTATGCGTACGCCGGTCTGGCTGGCAGACCCCTGCACACATTGCATTGCGTGTGTAAAAGCCTGTCCGGTACAGGCGATTACCTGCGCGGACGAGCAGTATATCCGTGACCAGAACAAATGCATTAACTGTAGCGTCTGCACCACGGTCTGCCCTGTGGGTGCCTGGCGGGTCGAATCCTATGGATATACGATTTTGATCGGAGGAACACTGGGTAAAAAACCAAGACTGGCGGTTCCTTTGAAAAAAAATATTCAGGACACAGAAGAGCTGTTCGGGCTGGTGGATCGCTGTATCCGCTTTTATCAGTTGCACGGACGGCCCAAAGAGCGTTTCGGCCATCTGATGGAACGACTGGGAGAGGATCGTGTTCTTCAAACAATCGGATTTTAAGGCCGACAGAACGAGGTTGGAATGTAGTCGAGCTAATGTAAAATTAAAGCGAAACCGTTTATGAATAAAATTTTGATTGTAGATGACGACAAATTTTTTCGCATGATAATGATCAAGCTCCTGACCCGCCATGGATATGATATCACTGCGGCGCAAAGCGGCGAAGAGGCCATCGAGTAACTTCAAACTGTAAAGTTTGACCGTACAACGTTCTCTCGGGTGTTACAGTAGTTCTCCGGAGCATAGACCGATTAAAATGAGACTGGATATGTTGGAGGGTCTTGTATCGGAGAGTGCCAGTATGCGCAGGGTTTGTGACATGATTCGGCGCATTACCCCCGCTAATGTTACGGTGCTTCTCTGCGGTGAAAACGGATCCGATAAAGAACTCATCGCCCGCACTCTTCATTACTATAGTCCGCGAAAAGATGCTTCTTTCACGTCCCTTGATTGTGCGGGGCAACTCGCGCATCTTATGGAATTGGAACTGTTCGGGCTTGAAAAGGAAAAATCCTCTGTTGACCGATCCGATTTTTTTAAAAAAGTGCAGGGAGGAACCATTTTTCTCGACAACATCGAGGCGTTGTCACTTAAAACTCAAACTAAACTTCTCGATGTATTACAAAATAAAAAAATCGGCAAGGTAGGCGGATCAGGTGGTAATGAGATTGATGTGCGTATAATCGTCGCATCCAGCGAAAGACTAGAGAGCCTTGTTAAAAAAGGCGAATTCTACGAAAATTTATATTATAGACTTAGTGCTATCCAAATCGATATTCCGTCGTTGCGAAACCGAACCGAAGACCTGCCTTTTCTCATAGATCAAATCTTGCGACGAGATATAAGTTCAACCGACAAAGTTCCCAGACGCGATTCAAAAGCAAAGGAAATTCTTTATGGCTATGTTTGGCCCGGTAACCTATCCGAGCTTGAGGGAGTTATCACCCATACACTTTCCAGCGCGCATAACGGAGTGATTACCAAAGAATATCTCCCTACAAAGATCGTTAATACGTTCGAGGCGGGGATTCGTTCTGGCGTCATCACCAATCCTCGCGAACAGTTTAAAGGACAACGTTTCAAAGCACTCCTTTTGGGCAAAAAAAAATTGTAATGGATTGACCCTCTTGGCTCAGAACTTCTGTGAGGTGTCCGATTTTTATCTGTTTATTTAGATTGATCTTTAGATAGCGGGTGTCCATCCTCCGCGCTCCAATTAAATAGAGCTGGAATGTTGGATTGATGGAGCACGGGATAAATGGGGCAGATGGGTTGCCTCCGGATGGATCCTTACCTCTGCTTTTCTGTTATCCCGGCGATCCGTGTATTCGTAATCCATTATTCCAAGGACTCATTATGAAGTTTACTGAATTGGGGCTTAGCTCCGAACTCCTCGAAGGCATTTCCCGCCTTGGTTTTGAAACCCCGACACCTGTTCAGGCTGCGGTTATTCCGGCGATTCTTAATAACGGTCGCGATTTGGTTGCGCTGGCACAAACCGGTACCGGCAAAACCGCCGCTTTCGGCCTGCCGGTGATACAAATGCTTAATCGGGAAATTAAGACGCCGCAGGCTCTGATTCTTTGTCCGACCCGCGAGCTCTGTATGCAGATCGCCCGTGACCTCGAAAACTTTGCAGCCTGTGCACGCGGTGTTCGCGTGCTGGCGGTGTACGGCGGAGCCGATATTAAGCCTCAGCTTTCAGCAATGGTGCGCGGTGTGGATATCGTAGTTGCCACGCCCGGACGGATGGTGGACTTGCTGCGTCGCAAGCGCGCTGACTTTTCGAAAATCAAGCGCGTCGTACTCGACGAAGCCGACGAAATGCTCAACATGGGTTTCGAGGAAGACCTCGAAGCGATTCTTTCGGAAGTTCCGGAAGGCGCGCAAACTTTGTTGTTTTCGGCTACGATGCCACGACAAGTTGCGGCGATTGCTAAAAAGTACATGGTCAATCCGGAAGAGATCACGTGCGGAACGCGGAATGCCGGTGCCGAAAACGTTAGCCACGAATATCTGGTGGTGCACGCCAAAGACCGATACCGCGCACTCAAGCGGTTGGCTGACTTTTATCCGGAAATGTACGGCATTGTTTTCTGTCGTACGCGACAGGAGACACAGGATATCGCCGATCATCTCGGCAAGGATGGGTATAAGGCGGAGTCGCTACACGGCGATTTGACGCAGCAACAGCGCGATCGTGTGATGAAACGGTTTCGCGCCCGCGAATTGCAGATGCTGGTGGCCACCGACGTCGCGGCCCGCGGACTCGATGTGACCGACCTGACGCACGTGATCAATTACAGTTTGCCGGATGATCTTGGAAGTTATACGCATCGTAGCGGTCGCACCGGCCGCGCTGGGAAAACCGGTGTTTCGATTGCGCTGATCAATATGCGCGAACATAACAAGGTGAAGCATATTGAAAAACAGTTAGGCCGTAAATTTGTACAGCGAGCTGTCCCGACGGGTGCTGACATTTGTCAGGCGCGTCTGCTGGGTTTAATGGAGCGGTTGAGTCAAATGAACCCCGAGCCGGGTCTGATTGATGAAATTCTGCCGTCGCTCTGCAAGAGTCTTGAAGGCGTTTCGCGTGATGAGCTTTTACGCCGTTTTGCTTCGATGGAGTTACAGCGCATGCTAGATTACTACAGCAAAGAGCCCGATATCAATGCCGAACCTTTACATGAAGTAATGGGTCATGCAGCCCGTAAACGTCAGGCGTCCGGCACCGGCGGAATGGTTGAGCTGAGCATGAACATTGGCAAAGTCAATGGGCTAAGTCCTAAGCAGGTAATGAATTTAGTGAATGTTGCCGACCGCAATAGCAGTGTTGAAATCGGACGGATTAATATCACGCAGATGCAGACATTTTTTGAAGTGCCGCGTGATGCCGCGCAGAGTGTGATCAATAGTTTTGCCAATGGTCTGGTTGATTTTGAAGGGCGCAAAGTCGGTGTAACACTGGCTGGAGCCGGTAATACGGCGAAGCGTGATGAAAAACGCGCTGCCAATCCGAATCGTCCAAATCGGCCGAAAAATAAACCCGGTCAGAAGTCTGGCCACTGGCAGAAGTAACGGACGCGGGATCGTATTAGGGCAGTTTGTCAAAGTGCCAGTCGGGCTTGTCGATCGGCCCGGTGAGGCGGACGTCCAGTAGGCGAAAGAGTGGCGCGGTGCCCTCTCTTAGGGCGCTGGCCGCTAGACGCTGGAGCTGTCCCCGTTCTTTATCTCCGCTGCTGGTTTGCCGCAGCGGCTCTGCGGTGACCACAAAATCGAGACCCTTTTCAGGCGAATAATTTCCGCGTCCGCGGGCACTGACTAGGGTTCCGCCCAACTGTGCATTATCGCTCCAGACCGCGCCATCGTGTAATTTATAGTCAGCGGTAAAGGCGGTGAGCGAAAAAAGGTTAAAGCTAGGGAAGACGGACTGGGCTAGCCGTGTAAATCCGCCGAAGAGCGGGACATCGGCTAGGCGCCCGTCATTAATTTCAACCTTTCCATCGCCACGGACTGATTTCCAAAAACCGGCTATGGCATCGGCGGAGACGTTAAGGGTGCAGGAAAGTTCGCCGTTCAGGCGGTTGAAATCTCCGGACGAAGTTTGCTGGAGAAGCTGCTCAAGACTGAGTTTGGTGATGCCGGCATTTATATGGTAAGGAGCCGTGCCGTCTTCGAGAAGAATGTCAAATTCAGCGGATCCTTCAGCTGTCCCGCCGTAAAGCTGAAGCGTGGCATTGGTGAATAAAAGTTGCGCGCCAAGACCCCGCACTTCGGTATTGAATTGTGAGGCTTTTACTTTACCCATACCGATATTTTCCGCTCGGAATGTTCCTTTGAAATTATGGTTGGTCCAGTTGTTATAATCCAGCTGTCCCCGACCCGCGGCATAGACCGGGCCGTCAAATTTTATTTCTTCAAGGATCGTGTGCTCTTCTGGCGCAAGAACGCGTGCAATATCGGCGGGCGGAAAGCTGTTCGTGGCGTTGAAAAAACTGAGGCTTTGGACGAAGTCCACTTGGACGCTGCCATCAAACTGTTCGTTGGCGCGCGTAATATGTAGCGGGGTGAGGTCAAGTACCTGATTGGAATAAACCATAAAGGCATCAAAATGGTCGAGGGGAACCCCGCCGCAGGTGAATCGGTTGCCAGCAAGGGTCCCTGTAACTGTGACGAGATTTTTGGCGGCATCGTAGGAAATCGCCAGATCGACTTTCGGCGGTTCGATAGAAAAGTTGAAGCGGCTGATGAAGTCGTGCAGGTCGTCGTCGATTAGCGCACAGACGGGGCCGGGTGTGCATTGCGCCTGCATCTGTCCGGAAAAGTTTTTGGATTCCATATCCACTTCAAGCCGTCCGGCCAATGAGCCGTCATTCAGGTGTGCTTTGATGTTGTTGATCTCGATCCGGTTTCCATTGCGTACGAGGTGCAAGGTGAGCGGATCGAGGGTGATATCGTTTCGTTTCAGCTGAGCCGTTTGCACGTGTAACTCAAGGACTTCAGGCAGGCGGGCATACGAAGCTGGGCCAGCCGAAGCGGTGAAGTCAAACCGTCCGTAGGGTTTGATGCCGGTTTGTGCCACGGCAGATTGCGTGTCGTCGGGCAGCAGGTTGAATAGGTCGGAGACGGACAGGGTATTCTCGGCGGATATTTGTATGTTGCTGGTTCCTGTATTGAATGAGCCGTGCAACGTGAGATCTTCCCCGCTGGTTCGAGTTAATTGCAACATAGGGACGGACCAGATGTTGTCGCGGTAAATGAAGGCACCCGCAAGGTTTTTGTAAACTCGGTCGCGCAAGATAAGCCCTTTGGCTGAAAGGGTTGCATTCAGAAAGTTTTCTGCGGGGAGGGTGTCGTTGTAATTAAAGGTGATGTTGAGTTGCGGGAGCTCATCGCATTTAAGCCGACTCAGCACATCTGCGGCTTTGGCGGCGCTGCGGCGGAATTCGGTGGTGTCTTGCCGAGGGGATTTTTGTTCATTGACGGAGAACGTCGCGCTGCCTCGGGTAAGAATGGTTACGTTGCCCCAGGTCAGATCGGCATCTTCAATGGTGATATGTCCAGAGGCGACGGTTAAGGAGGCGTTCAGTTTGTCGATTTTGCGGAACGGGTGGGTTTCTACAAGCACACTTTCCCACGGTCGCCCTAGCGATATTCCGAGATCCCGAGCATAAATTTTTACGTACCAGTCGCTTGTTGCTGGATTTTTCCAATCAACCGGCCAAGGCATAATGTAGATTTTTTTCGCGATCAGTAGCGGTTGTAGGTCATCGGGCGACGTGCTGTAGAGTCGGGCGTTGTTGAGCACCCAGCCGCGATGAATCGAAAGTCGGATGGATTGAACCTGCAAAGGGCATCCTGCCGCCTGTATTTGTGATGTAATATGACGTGTCAGATTAGCCGGCAGGCCGACCACCAGCAGAGCGAAGAGAGCCAGCAGAATAGAAAGCCCCAACGCAAATCCCGTTAGGCGGAAAATAGACCAAAGGATTTTTCCGAAGCGGACGGCCTGTTTCTCAGGGCTATTTGATTTCTTGAGTTTGTTTTTCAAAAGGCACCGTCAGTTCGCGGGTGATGGTTTGTGCAGTTTTTTCGGAAACCACAAAGACAATATTTTGACCCTGAATCATGGCAAAGCAACCCTCATCGGTTTTGTGGCCGATCAGTACCATGCGTCCGATTGCGTTGGTGTCACTGAGTGTGATCGTCAATATGGATTGCGCCGGATCTAGACCGTAGGGCGTAAGGGAGGGCGGGTTGAAAGCGACGTAGCGGTTAGCTTGTAAGTCATTGAGTGCCCACATGAGATCGGTGAGTGCTTCGGCACTGACTTGGCGATCTGGTTTCGTGGCGGCGAAGGTGCCAGTTTCTGTTTTTTGAATAGACTGTTCCACCCCTCCGTTTTGGCGAGTAATTTTCTGAATGCTGGCAGGGTTTATTTCCAGAACTGAGCGGTTGCGATAAAAGAGCGGATCCACAAAGGCTTCGCGGACGATGCCGTCTACCGTAGTGCAGAAAGAAACTTCCTCGTTATATTGAATAATTCGCAGACTATTAGTCCCAAGATCGCTTAGGTGCAGGGTATTTGTTTTTACGCCAGCAGTCAGAATCGCTTTCCACGGGGCCGCATTCATTTGTGCGATCTGTGCGGCGGAGGGCGCGTCAATAAAATCCTCGATTAGAGCCCCTGAAAAAGCTTTTAGTAATTCGGCAACTTGCTTGGAATCTGCATCCCAGCGGACGGGTCGAACGATTTGCCATAGGTCATTGGTGCGTAGCAGGTCAAGTTGTTGTTCACCACAGGTGAGTTGAACAGCGCTAATGCGTTCGGTGGGTACTCCGAGCACCTGTCGACTACGTAGCAGGCCGGCATCGGTTTCAAATTCTTTGATCCATTCGGTGGGTACCGTGAAGACGGAATCGCTTTCGAGCCGCTTGGCGTAGCAGGTTTCCGGTTTTTCAGGTAGCGGGGTGCCGATGAGCAGAGTCTGTGTACGTTCGTCTTGCGTGAAGACCGTCAGTTCATAAGGTGGTTTTTCAAGACCATAGGCCGTCAGGTCGGTTTTTTCATCGCGGATAAAATCAACGATACGTGCAGAAAATATTTTTCCAATCAACGTGTGCACGGGCTGAATGTCGGCGCGGCCGGTGTAAGGTTGCAACAGCATCCAGCCAGTATTATCCGGCTGGCGCAACTGAAGGAATCCGCTGGTTCGGCGTAAGTCCAGACCGCGCACGGCGGCGGGTTCGCCGGAGAACAGCGTGCGGTCGCGGATCCAAGAGGAATCTTGCGGGATGAGATTAAGGAGCGTGCGCGGAGCCGCAATAATGTCTCCGCCACCTTCGGGCATGACGTAAAGTGTTTTGCCGACCGGCGCATCGCGACCGATTAGCCAGGTGAACGTTCCGCGATTATTTTTAAAGGTGATGCGCGCGCGCGGAGCGTCGAAGCCGTAAGCTGCCGGGGTAAGGTTTCGATCCCGTAGCGTTTCAGTCGTGATCAGTTCGCCGCGCTCTACGTGGGTCAGGCCGGAAATCATTTTTTCAACAATACCGGAATCCACTGCAGCGTCCGCCGGTTTGGTGAGCCGCCAGTTGCCCGCGATTTTTGTACATTCAATCTGCACCTGATCGCGCACGAGTAGAATCTGCTCAATGCTTTCAGAATTAATTGAAAAAACAGTGCGCGTCCGCTGAGTTTGCTGATGCGAGTTCTCACTGTTGCGTTCGAAAATTATGATAAACCCAGCGAGCAGAAGGACCCCGATCAAAAGCATCCAGTTGGTGACTTTGTGTTTCATGGCGCTATTTTCTTCTCCGGAGCCAGATGAGGGTGCCTAGCAGGGCGGCTAGTGCCGGAATAAGGCCGATGGAACTCCAAGAGAGGATTCGGATTTTTTCGCGGGTTAGTTTAAGGCGGGTATCATTTACTTCTTTGGGCGCGATAGCCATCAACTGTTCGCGGTCAAGTAGCCAATTGAGTGAACTCATAAAAAGGCTGGAATCGCCTCCGGTAAGTCCGCTGTTGGAAATGAAACCAGAGTCGCCGAAGACCACCAGGCGGGACGGGCGGATCTGGATGTCGAGTAGTCCGGCGGTGTCGCCTTTTTCAACCGCAACGGCCATGGATACGGGGCCGGGCAGGTCTTCCGTGCCGACATCGTATTTTGCAGGCACTTGGTCTGGCTGCGTTTCCGACCAGCTGTTTTTGGAGGAGAGAGCCAGCGGCGTGACGAGCGGACGGTCGGCGGACACGGTCTTAGACTGCGTGTAGTCTGGTTCGACCGAGCGGGGCAAATAGAAAATGGCGGCGGTGGCACCGAGCTTGGCGGTGATGGGGTGGCGGTTATAGGAGGAAACATAAACCTCCCGTCCGGTCAGAGTTCGGTCGGGGTCGAGAACCACATCGTTGCGAAGCCGTACGCCCCAATCTTGAAGTAGTTTTTCGAGCCCTGAAGTTTGTCCGGTATCGGCCAGCATCATCAGTCGTCCACTGCGCCGCAACCAGACGGCGATGAGGTCGGCTTCGGATTTGGACATGCTTTGAGAAGCACCGGCGACGATCAGCGCACTGCAATCAGCCGGAATTTGTTTTTCAGTACTCAGCAGTAAAGGTTTAACTTGAATATTATCGCGTTCAATCAGCTGGGCCGCGCCGGAAAACCCAGTTCGGCGGTCGAAGTCGGTAATGTCATGCTCGCCGTGTCCGGTAAGGAAGTAAACCGTTGGAACAGTTTCCTGAACGACGCCCTGAATGGCGGATGAAAAGGCTAGCTCCCCTTTGAAGGCGGTGATGCGATCAATACCGCTGGCCTTATTAATATTGGCGATTTCATCGATACGGACATATTTACTGCGACCTTCGCAGTCGAATACCACCACGTTGGGGTCGGTGACTTGATATTTGACCGCCAGTTCTTCGGTCTGTGCGATATCACGGTCGGGATCGACCCATTGGATATTTAACCGACTACTATGAAACTGGTATTCGCGGAGCAAGTTGTGGATATCTTCATACAACACATTACCGGGCTGGAAAAATACCGTCACTTCGACAGACTTGGTGAGACTTTCCAGCAGACTGGTGGTCTTGGAGGATAATTTGTAGAGTTGCGTGCGGCTCCAGTCGGCACGGTAATAGTGGCGGAACGAAAGATAGTTGACCATGAGGGTCAGCGCCAGCGCCAGGAGCAGGGCGGCGCCGGTACTTAGCGTGATCCATAAACGGTGTCTGCGGTTTTTCATGATAAAAAGTTATCGGTTGTCAGGTGTTCTCTGTTTTTATCGTCGGGCTTCGACGGCTTTGATGGTTGCGAAGAGAAAGAAAATGGTTGCGCTTAGGTAAAGTACCAGAGTTCGGGAGTCAAAAATTCCGCGTGCTGCTTCCATCAGGTGCAACGCCGAAGAGAGGTATCCGCCGATTTCACGAACCATCATGTTTTTTGAAAGATGCGGCTCAAAGAGTCCGCCGAAGAAGAGAATGCTCATGATGGAGAACGTTGAAATGGCGGCGATGATCTGGTTGGAGGTCAGTGCCGAGGCCAGCATGCCCAGCGCAATAAAAGCTGACGCAATCAGGCAGACCATTAGATAGCCGCTCAAAATGGGGCCGGCCTCAATTAAATGAGCGGCTTCGGGGGCTAGCAGGCGGGTGATAACCAGATAGAGTAGGGTGGGCGCGCACATCAGCATAAAGAAGGTAAGTACACCCGCGAACTTGGCGGCGACAACGGTGGAGTCATAAACCGGCGCGGTCATCATGGTTTCAAAGGTGCCATTTTTTCGTTCTTCGGCGAAGGTGCGCATGGTAAGAATCGGTATGACAATCAGCATACAACTCCAGATGACCACCATCAGCCCCTGTATGGAGCGCATTACTTCTAGGTTTTCTTTTACCAGCCAGTAGAAACCGCAGCCGGTCACCAGCAGGAAAAACATTAGCATCACGTAAGCAATTGGTGAAAGAAAGAGCGCCGCAAGCTCACGCCGCCAGAGTGCAAAAAAGGTTCTCATCGTTTAGCCTCCGTGGCGGTGTCTTCGCGAATAATGGCCACAAAAATATCTTCGAGCGACCGACTTTCCAGATGCAACTCGCGAAGTTTCCATCCTTTGGAAGCCGCGCAGTTAAAAATCTGTGTGCGAATATCCGGCGCGGACGAATCAATCCGGTAGCGGTTCCAGCCGTTATCAAGTGGATCGTGCGACACCACGTCCACCGCGCAAAGATCTTTCAGCGCAGCTTCAATTCCTGCGGGATCGCCCGCGATTTCGGCGCTGATCATTACATCGCCTGCCAGTCGCTTTTGCAGACTTTCTGGTGAGTCTGAGGCCACGATCTTTCCTTTATTTAAAATTAGAATTCGGCGGCAGGTCATTTCGACTTCCGGCAGGATATGGGTGGAGAGTAGCAGCGTGTGGCGCTCAGCCAGCTGGCGGATCAACTCGCGCACTTCGCGGATTTGATTGGGGTCGAGCCCGGCAGTCGGTTCATCTAGAATGAGCAAATCGGGATCGTGAAGCAGGCTGTCGGCAAGGCCGACGCGCTGTCGGTAGCCTTTGGAGAGTTGCCCGATAATCCGGCGGCCTACTTCGGTTAGTCCGCATTGCTCTTTAACGATGTCGCGCCGTCCACGGATTTCTTTACGTGCTACACCCTTAATCTGGGCGCGAAACTTCAAATATTCATCTACCCGCATTTCGTGGTAGAGCGGGCAGCTTTCTGGCATATAGCCGATATGCCGACGGGCTTCGATCGGATCTTCAAATACATCGTAGCCAGCGATTTCTACCGCACCTCGTGTCGGGTGTAGAAAGCCGGTCAGCATCCGCATAGTCGTGGTTTTTCCCGCGCCGTTCGGACCGAGAAAGCCGACGATCTCGCCACGGTTGACCTCGAACGAGATATCGTCCACCGCCGTATGACCCGAAAACTGTTTAGTTAGGTTCGAAACCTTAATCATTCAAACATCCTTAGATTGCTCTGTGCCCCGATGAGGGCTCTCACAAATAACCGTTGCATTATCTATGAGAAGCCTTGGCAGTCAAGCCGCGTGACGGTTCAAAACGGATCAATGCGGTCGAAGTCTGGCAGGTAGTGGGTTTGACTTTCCAGAGTTTGGATGAAAGCGTTTTCCAGACCAAGCTCCAGCGCATAGTCGGTGATCTCGTTGTATTCATCCGTCGTGAGCGGGCGCCCAAGCTCTGGATGGCCGCAGGCTTTATACTGCGGGGAATACTGCGACATGATGCTGACCGTAATTTCCGATGAAAGTTCTGCCAGAAAACGTAGGCAGGCTTTGCTATTTTCGAGTTGTCCGGGCAGAACCAGATGACGGATGAGCAGTCCGCTCTTGGCGACTCCGTCGTCGTCCAGCTCCAGCAAGCCAACCTGATCAAGCATTTCCCTCAAAACACTGGGAAAGACCTCCGCATAATCGTCCGCGGACGAAAACTTCCGGCTCAGTTCGTTATCCATATACTTGATGTCGGGGAGATAGAGGTTCACCAGACCACGAATTTGCCGGAGTGCTTCGACGGAGTCGTAGCCGTTTGAGTTATAGACGACCGGAAGAGTAAGTCCTTGGCCACGAGCGGCTTTTATGGCGTCAGCTATCTGAAATATCATATGTGACGGTGAGACGAAATTGATATTATGAGCCCCTTCGGATTCGAGCCGGAGCATTTCGCCGACCAGCTCTTCGACAGAGAGTTTCCGAACCTTGGAAGCCTCGAACTCCTGACTGATCTGCCAGTTTTGGCAAAAGAGACAGCGCAGGTTGCAGCCGGCGAAAAAAATGGTTCCAGAACCCTTCGTACCGGAAATGGGCGGTTCTTCGCCGAAGTGCAGACCGGCGTGCGAAAGCAGGATATCACCGCTGACTTTGCAAAATCCGGTTTGCCCCGTCAGCCGATTGATACCACAACGGCGCGGACAGCATGCGCAACGATTTAATTGCTTTGAAAAGGTCGGGGACATTTAAAGAGTCGGTTCCATTAGTTTGTAGCTGGCGCTGCGTCCGCCGTTAGGATTTTTCTCGAAGATACCGCGCTCCAGCAGTTCTGTTATGTCCCGCAAGGCCGTATCGGTTGAGCATTTAGCCAGCTTGACGTATTTGGAGCTATTCAGATTTCCTTGGAATCCGTCCAGCAGGCGGTTGATGACAAGCCGCTGGCGTTCATTGATTGAACCCGCATTGATCTTTTCCCAGATGAGCGCTTTTTTCAGAACTCCGGCGAGCGTTTCTTCGGCGCGGTCAATGGTCCGGCTTAAGCAATCGAGAAACCATTCCATCCAGCGGGTGATGTCGATGGTCATTCTCTGACAGCATTCGAGCGCATTGTAATACTGTTTCCGTTCGGCTTCAATCTGCGTCGACATGCTGTAGAATCGTTCGGAGGTTTGATCGACGCGCGCCAGAGCCAACTCTGCAATGGCTCGTCCAATACGGCCGTGGCCGTCATCAAAGGGATGAATCGTATTGAGATCGGGCCATTCTTCGAGTTGATGGATATAAATCATAATCACCTCAAACTGCGCAAAGTTCCAGACATTATAAAAATGTAGACATGGTGTCCACACCGCGTTCAGTCAGATCAGAAACGCGGTGGGGACACCGTGTCTGGCCCGGCCCTTGACTCTGCTCTGAAAAATAGCCCGGTTTGTTTATAAATTCATGTACAACGAAAATATCAGGTGTATTATTTAGTTGTCTAGCTGAAAGAAACGAGTGAAGAAATCAAAAAAGGTTAGTCCGTTAAAAAAGGTAGTAGATGAGCGGTTTGCCGTTCACCGGAAACGAGGTGGCGGACTGGTTCGGATCGAGGCATGGGAGAATGAAAACGGCAGGGTCGTAAAGTATTCGCTTTCCTATATCAATCCGGCGTTGCCGTCAGATGCTAACGGGCGGGTGCTGGGGTATGACAATGCACATGACTATCATCACCGGCATTACAAAGGGGAAATCTATCTGGTGAATTGTTTTGTAAGTTATGAAGATCTGGTGAACCGGTTCAGTGAAGAACTACTGGAGTTTATAAAATGAGTGTAAAAATCAAAAAAGGCAACCTGGACGACTTCCTGGCCTCGGCTCATTCGACCGCCAAGGAAATTGATGCAGGCAAAAAAGTGACTCGCAAGAAAACGGTTTGGGTAGAATCTGAAGACCTGATTCAGCTCCTGAAACCGGAGCGCACACGAATTATTGATTATCTTCGGACACACGGCTCGGTAAGTTTTTCAGAACTGGTCAAAGCGATGAACCGCACGCGCGTCAGCGTCAATCGCGATTTGGAGATTCTTGAGAAGTACAGTCTGGTTCATATGTGCACGCAGGCCAATCGGGGACACGGACTCTGCAAAATGGTGCTTCCCGACTTCGGATACGAAAAAATCCTGCTCGAAGCGACGGTGTAACGCACCTTTCTTCAAAGTTCCAAACCGTAGAAGAGTTTTAATCGCAAATGAACGCGAAGGGGCGCGAACCGAGACGAAGTCGAACTGTGCTCCGCGAATGTGGGGCAACGAAGTGGCAATTTCCAATGGTTGTAAAAATGTAGACGCGGTGTTCCCACCGCGTTCAGTCAAATCGGGAAACGCGGTGGGGACACCGCGTCTACGACAAAGAATCCACATCGATTTTGCAACCATTGAACCTGAGGTATTCCGAACGTGCTTTTTGTATTTCAAAAAGAAGTGCAGCGGCAAACCGGATGCTTAAAGGCGAGGACTTTTTCGACGAGTACATGCTTGTACCGCGACAACTGCCGCTATTAGAGCGTTTTAAGAAAAGGCGTAGCTTATACTGCAAGCCCTCCGGAATACCGGAGAGGCTCGCCCTACAAGTTTTCTTGTAGGACGTCCCTCTCGAAGAGGGGGCGTAAATGGATACAGAATTATTTAAAACGCTCTAACCCAGCACCAGTCCGGCGGCGAGCAGTACGCCGAAGATCAGATAAAACGCGGCGGTTTGCTGTGGCGACGCAGCAAGTTCGGTTTCAAGCGTCTTGGCCTTTAGCACGGCTCGGACGCACCGCCAGGCAAGCGGCAGGCTCAACAACGGAATAAATATTCCAGCAACGAGCGGTGCAAACAAAGCGGTGACGATCAGCGTAGCGTATATTTTTTTCGCCCGCGCCGAGCCTAGCCGCATCGGCAAGGTGACAAATCCGGCGACGGAATCCATTTTGATATCACGCAGATTATTTGCCAGCAGAATAGCCGTCACCAGACAGCCGCAAGAGAGCGCGGGCCAGACGGCACCAACCGTTACCGTTCCGGTTGCGGCATAGAATGAGCCGCCGAAAAGCAGTGGCCCCATCAGCACAAAAACGAACGGCTCGCCGAGCCCTTTATATTTGTAGCCGCTTCGGTGAGAATAAAACCACGCGCCCGCCAGTCCGCCAACGCCCATGAGCAGTAGCGGCCAGCCGCGTACCGCCGCGAGCAGCAGGCCGGCCACCGTTCCGGCGAAAAGATAAAACCGGCCCCAGTCGCGCATGTAGGCGGGCGAAACTTTTTTCTCCAGCAGAAGTCTGCTCGATCCGCTTGCTTCCGCCGTGTCGAAGCCGAGCGTGAAATCGTAGTAGTCGTTCAGCAGATTGACTCCGGCGTGTAGCAGCAATGCGCAGAAAAGCATCAGCGGGAAAAGCGGCCACGCCACCGGTAAACCTTGAGCACGGGCCGATAGAAATGCGCAGACCACCGGGATGACGGTGGCGGTAAAGGAATAGGCGCGCAAAGCGTGCGCCCAGTTTTGTAATGCAGGATTCACTGGTGATTTATTTCTTATTGGTGATCATCGAGTCGATCGACCAGCGTCCAGCACCTTTCAGCAGGAACAGCAGCGTGGGAACCAGATAGAGCCACGCCAGCTCCTGTTTGGCAAACGGCTGGCTACCCAGTGCGCCGAAGATGGCGACACCCATGGTGCAGATGATCATGAAGGCCGCCGGACGGGTCAGCAGACCGATCGCCAGCAGGAGCGCGCCGAGGCTTTCTGAGCCGGCGGCGAGCCACGCCATGACGTGTGGAGCCGGAACGCCGAGGCTGGTGACAAATCCGGTGAACTTTTCCATGCCACCGAACACCTTCTGGCCGCCGTGAGTCATCACCGCCGCGCCAATAAAGACGCGCAGGATCAGGATGCCGACATTGGCATCGGGAGATGTTCCGAAGAGAATCTGCTTAACCTTCATGATGGGCCTCCTTCTTGAACAGTTTCGTAGCGATTCTGGCAAATCCGGCAAAATTAGCGAAACGGGTATTGCGGAAACCGCACATGAAATAGTGCAGGCTCAACCCCTTGTTTCCATTGATCCATATCCGGCTGAAAAGCTGTCCGACGCTATCACTGTGTAACGGAATTACCCAGCCGGCATCGAACGGCTTAAACGGACGGGTTGATTTTCCGCGCAACCGTCGTGCGATATTTTTTCCGGCGCACTGGCCTTCGTACCACGCAAAGTTAATCGCCTTGCGCAGCACCAATCCGTTCTGTTCAAACGCGGCGGCATCACCAGCGGCGAAAACATCCGGATAGTTCGGCAATGAAAGGTCGGCCTTTACTTTCAGTCGGCCGTCGCGCAACCGCTCGACGTTTCCTCTGAGTTCCGGTATGGCGAACGTCGAACCGCCGGTCCAGCAGAAGAAAACATTTTCAAACGTCCGGTTTCCAGCGGTCACATTGGTTCCGTCAAAGTCGGTCACTCGTGTTTCCGGTAGAACGGTTATACCGGTTCGGTTCAGGAACGCTTTAATGTACCGCCGCTTGGCTTCCGGCAGGAACGGCAGGATTTCTTTTCCCGGATCAATTACCGTCACGTTGCATGATTTACCGGTAGCTAGTGCGCGATAATACAAACTCGCCGCCAGTTCCAGACCGGTGTACCCGCCGCCCGCCATCACCACGTACGGATTTTTCGTTCGCCGCAGATACGCCGCGAAGTCGTCGCGAATCCGTATGGCCGTTTCTAGCGAATCGAGGTAGTATATTTTTTCACGGTGCTGGTCAAAACCGTGGAAGTCCGTCACCGAACCGGCGGCGATCAGCAGTTGATCGAAAGCAAATGTTTCTCCGCTGGCCGTCAGTTTTTTTGCATCGAGATCAATGGCCGTGACCGTTTTTTGAATGTGACGGACATTTTTTGGAAGCAGTTCATTGAGCGGACGGTGCAGTAATTTTTCATCGAGCCAGCCGCCCGCCAGATCGGGCAGGGCGGGAAGCATGACGGTTGAACTGTGCGGATCAAACAAAATCACTTCGGTGTCAGCACCGCGCAAAGCGTTGCAGGCTTGCCGTCCGGCGAAACCTCCGCCGATAATGACCATTTTTCTGTTCATCACGGGATCAGAATAATCTAGAATTCGGTTAAATGCAAAAGCGCAAAGAAAAAATCAGTGCGCCTCAAAGAACTCAAAAATAAAAAAGGTGTCACAAAAAAAGGTGTCAGAGAAAAGGTGAAAAAGGTGTCAGTGCAAAAAGGTGTCAAAAAAGGTGTCAGTGTAGAAATTTGCAAACATCCTCCGCCCTCTTTTTCCATTTTTTCACGGATATTTCTTCCGACCTTTCAATCCGCCGCACCTCCCTGACAATGGAATCGCGATGGATCTGGCTTAACTGCTTAAATGAACATAATCGCAAGCTCCTGAAATAATCGGCGGCTCCCTGATCAATGAGAACCGCTTTATACCGTCCCTGAAAAACATGACCCCATTCACGGTGTCGTACATTATGCCTTTTGGTATATGTTCCCTGCAGCCACTTCATTCCAGCAACCAAATTGGCTTCAGGTGTCTCTAAAATCAGATGGTATGATTTGGCATCAGCACGTAAGCACAAACGATCCAACCCGTCCGTCGATTCTTTGATTCCGTGTATTCAGTGGTGAACATTCGCGTTCATTGTCGGTTGCCAGAAAACTTGAAGAACGGGCGGCGGCAGGATAGCGTTCAGGCCGATTGAATAAACAACTGCCAGAACTTTTAGCGCCCGCCGGAACGCCGGAGGCGGCCTGGGCCGCGCTGGCATACGGCGCAGACGCCGTTTACGCCGGACTGCCGCGCTTTTCCGCTCGCGCTGAGGCAGACAATTTTTCTACCGAAGCGCTCGACGAACTGATCGGCTATGCGCACCACCTTGGCCGTCGCGTTTATGTCACGTTCAACACACTCGTGCAGCAGCGCGAGCTGACTGCCGCGATTGAAACATTGGCACTCATCCGCGATCTGAACGGCTCCGGCGTGATCGTGCAGGACATGGGCGTTGTCCGGCTGATAAGGCAGAACTTTCCGCAACTTCGTCTGCACGCCAGTACCCAGCTTGCTGTCCATAATCTGGAAGGCGCGAAACAGTTGGCCTTGCTCGGCTTCAAGCGTGTTGTGCTGGCGCGCGAACTGAGTCTGAAAGAAATTGCGCACATTAGCCAGAACTGCGGAATCGAAACTGAAGTCTTCATTCATGGTGCGCTCTGCTATTCCTATAGCGGACTCTGCCTTTTTTCGTCGCATCTGCTCGGTCGCAGCGGTAATCGCGGACGTTGCGCGTACTGTTGCCGTCAGCCGTTCCGTAGCGGCGATGGAAAAGAAACGCTACCGTTTTCGATGAAGGATTTTTCCGCCGCGGAGCATTTGTCTGAAATTATTTCTGCGGGAGTTGCTTCGCTCAAAATTGAAGGTCGGATGAAAAGTCCGCTTTATGTCGCCGCCGTCACCGACTTTTATCGCAACCAACTATCGAATATCGAACAAGGAACCGCAGACCGCCGAAGGCAGAGGCTGGCTCAAAGCGATGGCAACGAGCAAAGTGAGTGGCAATATCAAAGCAGTGCTAATCCCCTCCGGGGAGGGGTGCCCAAAGGGCGGGGCGGGTTTTCTGTGAGTGGGTCAGACGATTGGAAAGCGCGGCTGGCGGATATTCAGACCATTTTTGGGCGGTCTTCGACTGACCTTTATCTGACCGACGCTAAAAATGAACCGGTTGATCCGGTGAATGACGGACATCGCGGTGCGCTGATTGGAACGGTTAAAGCGGTGAAAGGGCCGTGGCTGATTCTGTATAGCAACCGCGCTTTGCAGAAGCATGACGGCTTAAAATTTGAAACATCGTTTGGTTTTGCCGCTGACGAAATGCGGCTGGCTTCCGACCCTGAAGGTAAACGGCGCTTTGAACTCCCAGCGGATGCCGAGATCGCATTGAAACTTCCGGCGGATGCGCCGCGACTCGAAGTCGGCGCGCCGATGTACTGTTCTTATTCGCAGGCGGTTCGTCAGCGCTACGAATTTATCGCCCCTCGCCCCGGACAGTTTCGTCAGCGGCGGATGGTAAATGTTCATGCATTCCAGACCATAGAAAAAGTTGTTCTGACTGCTTCGGCGGACGGCGTGCAGAGCGAAGTCGTTTTATCCGGCCCGTTTGAGTTGGCTCGTCAGCTGGAGAAATCCGCCGCTACGATCCGGCAGTGTTTTGAAAAACTCGGCGATACCGACTGGAAGCTTGGCGAACTGACGGTGGACGGTCCGGCGGTTTTTGTACCGGTTTCGGTTTTGAACGATGCCCGCCGCCGGTTGATTGAGGAGTTTTCCGAGGTTTGGAAGAACCCACCCAGCCTTGCAGGCACCCCTCCGGTGGAGGGGATTGAGACAGAGAACCCACCCCGCCTTGCAGGCACCCCTCCGGTGGAGGGGACTGGGATAGAGAATCCATCCCGCCCGGCGCTTCGCGTCGGCCACCCCTTCAAGGGCGGGGAGCTTTTAAAATCCCCTCCATTGGAGGGGTGCCCGCAGGGCGGGGTGGGTTGCATTTATTGGTCGGTGAAGTCACGAACGTTCCAATCACTGGAAAATATTGATGAGTTTGTGCTGGAGATTGATCCGTCGCGACCGGAGGAGATTGAAAAGGCGCTGGCTGTTTATACTGATAAGTTGCGGTTGGCGTTGCCGGTGATTATGCGCGATGAAGATACCGATTTGTTTCGAAAATTGATTTCCCAAAGTACTTTTCAGAAATGGGAAGCGGCCAATGTTGGTGGATTGCATTTGCTGGCGGACAAAAAAGACATCGTCGCCGACTGGTCGCTTTATACACTGAATACGCAGGCGGCGCTTCAGTGGCGTGAGCAGGGCGTTGAGCAGTTCATTCTTTCGCCGGAGGATGATGCGCAAAATTTGTATGCGTTGATTGAACAGTTCGGCGATGCGGTCATCGTTCCGGTTTATCAGCATACGCCGCTGATGATTTCCGCCACACGTCCGGCAGCGGACGGGACTGAACTCACTGATCGCTCGCGCCGGAAGTTCCACGTTGAACCGAACGGGCATCAGTTTGTGCTGGCGAATGAAACGCCGTTTTCGTTGACGGAGCATCTGGACGAGTTGAAGGCCAAAGGTGCGTGTCGCTTCCGGATTGATCTGTCGTATGGAATCAAGTCGCCTGCTGAAGCCGTCGATACGGTTCGTCGCATCATATCGGGCCTTGGCGTTCCCGGTCATGACGGGAACTTTTTGCATAGATTGCAATAATCTAGCACGGCCTCCTGTAAAATGAATTGCAAGCGGGCTTCCAATCCTTGGGAATTTCCGGTTCACTGCACGTCCTTATGAAAGAAAACAGTCGTCTTATTGCCGCCGAAATCATTGCTAACTGGATCGAGAGCGAAAGCTTTCCGGATCGTCAATTGGCTGAGGTAAAGGATGATCGCGCCTTTGTTACCGAGCTGGTGTACGGCGTGGTCCGGCGCAAGCTGGCACTTGAGTATATTGCGCAGAAATACGTAGATCGCCGCCCGGAAGATTTTATTCTGGCCGTTCTGCATGTCGGTATTTACCAGCTTTGTTTTATGGATAACGTCGAGGAATTTGCCGCAATTCATGAAACTGTTGAGGCGGTCAAAAGCCGACGCCATAAAGATGCCATTCGCGCTTCGGGTATGATTAACGCGGTGCTGCGCAACGTGCAGGAAGAGCGCGTAGAGCTTTTAAAAAATCTAGAGAAACAGTCCGACGAAATTCGTTTTTCGCATCCCGAGCCGCTCATTAACCGCTGGGTTAAACAGTACGGCGAGCGCGACACTCGTCAGCTTTTGGAGTGGGACAATCTGCCATCCGAAACCATTCTTCGTGTTGAGCCTGCCCGCATTACGCCATCCGAGTTCATTAAGGAATTGGAAGACGCTGGTATCGATGCCAAGCCACATGCCTTTCCCAGTCAGGAAACCTTTTTGATTCTGCCGCGCGGCGTAGCCGTGCCGAAAGTCCCCGGCTATGCCCAAGGCTGGTTCACGGTGCAAGATCCGGCGACGTCGGTTTCTGTCGAACTGCTTGATCCGCGTCCGGGCGAATCCATCCTTGATGCCTGCGCCGCGCCCGGCGGCAAAACCGCCATGATCGCCGGAATGATGGAAGGGAAAGGCGAACTGGTTGCGATGGATGTTCATGACGACCGGCTTGATACGTTGCAGGATACGATCAAACGAACTGGCTGGGATTTTGTACAGATACTCAAAGGCGATGCAGCCAAAGGGTTTCCGACCACTGGAAAACAGTTTGATGCTATTCTGCTCGACGTGCCTTGTTTGAACACCGGCGTATTGCGTCGTCGTATTGATGCCCGCTGGCGTTTCACCCGCGATCGCATCGAAATGATCAAAAAGACCCAGCGGCAGATTTTGAACGCCATGTCGAAACACGTGAAACCTGGCGGACGGATGGTTTACAGCACGTGCAGCCTTGAAGTGGAAGAAAACGAAGAAATGGTCAGTCGTTGGGCACGTGAACACGGTGAGTTTCGCCTCGTCAAAGCTAAACGGCTCTTCCCACCGAAATCCGGCACCGACGGCGCGTATGCGGCGCTTTTGGTAAGGGAATGATGGAATATTGGATTGATGGATTAGTGGAGTGTGGGCGTGTGGGAGTAGTGGGGTGCGTGGGTTATAACCTCTGGAAAAACGCTTAGATTGTGGCGCGGATTCCAGTTTTTGTAGGACGAGCTTCTCTGTATTCAGAGAGCTTGTGTCCCTCGCACGGGTAGGAACACATACGCTCCCGAATACGGGACTCGACCGAAGGGAGAGAGGCCTCGTTATTGCGAGGCAGTGAACAAAGAGAACGGCAACCGCGTCCACAAATTGACCCATGACGTTATTTTGCGAACTCCGTTTCAACATTGAGATTCATTAAACAGGAAATAAAGAGGGAGTTTTTGGACAGGATAACAGGATCTACAGGATTCACTGCCTGGCAATAAGGTAAAGTAAGCGTCCCGCTTGCTTTCTGCCTTTGACAGATTCGCCGAGGCGGAGAAACGAGCGGGACGCTCGTTCTACTTTTTACCGATTTATAACCGTGACTGGTATAAGACCGGGAACTATTTCCATCCGGTTGGTGCTGGTGTTGATGAATGTAGCGGATTCGATCGCGGACATGCGTTTTTCCAGTCTGGATTGTAGAGGGTTAATGCTAGGAGTTTTTTTATCCGGTTGCAGCGTTTCGGACTTTTCCTTTATCGGCAGTTCAAGAACACTCACGGTGCGGTACTGATCGCAGGGATATCCATAGGGATCGTACGGGTAATGGTCACAGGTTCTGTCAGTGACTCCGCAACGGAGCGTTTGGGCGTAGCCCGCTGACGCGCTGAATAGTAGGAGAAGGGTAAAATTTAGCCGCTTTTTCAATTTTGAAATCATCACTGCATCAATCAGCGCGGCGGGCAGGGCGCGGCGGACGAAGGCTCCGAAATACGCGACGACGGTGACGCGGGCGCGGATCGGCGGGCGCGAACTTTCCAAACATTGGAAGATTTTTTCCGCGACGGTTTCCGGCGGTTTCGTGAACGCTTCCGCCGTGTGGTGCGCGGTGCCGGTTTTGCGGGTTTCAATTGCATCGCGATAAAACGCGGTGAACGGAGAGTTGGGATTCATGCTGTAGCGTTCGGTGCGGTGCGCCAGATTTTCAGAAAACTTCGTTTCAATCGGTCCCGGCTGGATAATAGAAACTGCGACACCGGAATCAAATAGTTCACGGCGCAGGGCGTCGGACAGGGCTTCAATCGCAAATTTCGATGCTGAATAAACTCCGGCAAAGGGCAGGCTCAGTTCGCCTAATACGGAGCTGACGTTGACGATCCGACCGTATCCCTGTTTGCGGAAGAGGGGAATAAAGCGGCTGGTTAGTTCCTGTAAGCCGAAAACGTTGACTTCAAAGATATCGCGCAGCATGGATCGCGGTGCGTCTTCGATGGCGGAGGTTAGCCCAAAGCCGGCGTTGTTGACGATGGCGCCGAGTTGGTTGTCGAATCGCGCCAGCACCGCATTGGCGGCGGCGGCGATGGAGGCGCTGTCCGTTACGTCGAGTGCGATAGGATCAAACCCCTCGGCGCGGAGCATGTCGAGGTCAGCGGGCTTGCGAGCGGTCGGGGCAACCTGCCAGCCACGGTTGCGCAGAAGCCTCGCCGTCGCCAGTCCGATTCCGGACGAGCACCCGGTGACGAGGGCTGTCTTTGAAGTGCAGGGTGGATATTTCATATTTTATGACCCCAACGTCTCGCGTCACTCTGAGCGGGCGGAGCCCGCGAGAGAGTGAAGGCGGTGGTTCTAGTTTATTTTGTGGTTTCAGAAAACATTTTGCTTTGTTACTTCCAAGGTAAAGAGCCATGAGAAGGAATGGAATACCTGTAGCAACAACTGCGAGTCCGACAAAAAGTAAGATCAGAACTGTGCTGACGGAATGGTCTGAACGTGTCGCCAATGGCAGTGCCGTGATAAGAAAGCCAGAACCTGCGTAGTATACGAAGGTTAGCCAAGAGAGCGTCCGGAGAATTTTCTGCGCCCAGCGGCGAAGAAAAAGTAATCCGATTCCGGAAATAACTGACAATGTTCCGATTAGGGAAAAGACCCATAATTGAATGCGGTATGTCGTATCAGATTCAACCGTGGAAATGAGCGATTGAAGAACACCAATTGGACCCAACACGATCCATAAACCACCGATGATTTTTAGCAGAGTAGGTTTGTTGGTCTTATTCATAATTTTTTTCACCGAACGTCTCGCGTCACTCTGAGCGCAGCGCAGCAAGCGATAGAGTGCATGCGCTGGTTCTGCATTTTATATCCATTCGACTCGTAATGTGCTGTGCGGTGTAAATCCACATGTTGTAATAACCCGTTTGTCATCAGGAAATCTACATCGCTTGTATTCAATCATCTTCTCTAAAATTTCATTCCAGTTCGTTGTATATAGTTCATTTCTCAATTTTAATTTTGAAATATGAAAATCAATAAGCACTTTCTGAAAACTATCTTCCAGAAAATCCGGTGATTTTGTATCTCGGTTCCATGCAACGTAAGCGAGAAACATCAAGGGATGAATAACTTCAGAATTTCCGTATTGCGGACTCTTTAATCCTTGCATCGCAATCTCGATCAAGATGTCTGATAGCTTTCGATTCATATTTTTCTCAGCATATCACAATGTTTTTAGGGCCGGAGTGTATCATTTGGGTGCCCGGCAGAGGTTGTATAATCTGCCGAATTTTTCGCTGATATGTCGCGAGCCCCTAGTATCATTTGAAAAAGGGGTCAAAAAAGGGGTCAGTCCGCCTAATTCGTTATTTTGTGTTTTAGCTCCCATAAAAGCCCGTCCTTTGACTGCTCTACCGCCCGAACATAACAGGAAAAGTTCGACGTGACACCCATTTTAAGATGAGTCGTAATCCACTCGACCTGCACGCTGGTGTTTTTGCGAATATACCAGGCGATTACTTTCTTGCGGTCATCTCCTTTTTTCAGTCCCGGCAAGTCAGCCTCCGTGAGTCCGCAGCATTTCAGCCCTTTTTGAAACAGTCGTTCCGCTTCCGTTTCATCATACGCTCGGATCTCTTCGCCCATAAATGAGTCCCGTCGCTTTCCACAGACAGCCGTATTCAAAGTCTCTTGTATTCTGATGCGGAATTCATCGGACCCGAAAGCCCATCCCCGCCGGATTTTTCGCCACTGTTCATCCATTTCCTTCGGATCGCTGCTATGCAGGATTTCCAGAACCCGCTTCTTCATATAATTCCGATAGAGGCTGCGGCCGGACGCATCATCCAAAAATCCGTGAGATTTCAGCACCCGCTTCACGACCAAAAATTCGGGTCTTTTGACGGGGCGTACATAACCGCAGAAACTGCTCCATTTGAAATCGGTCAAGCTTCCTGTTTCCAAATCAAAGGCCTGGGCTCTGGCCGGATTCAGGTGAATATAATCGGCTACCGTTCTAAAATACTCTCCCTGATCGACCGGCAGGGCCGTGTATCGGCCCTGAAATAAATGTCCCCTGACCTTATGCCGGGCGTTGAATCGTTGTGTGTAGGTGCTTTGGAGCCAGCGCATTCCATCCACAAGATTCGCTTCTGGTGTTTCCAGCAGCAGGTGGTAATGATTGCTCATCAGGACGAAGGCATGAATCAGCCAGCCGTTTCGTTCAACAACCTCCCCGAGCGTGTCGAGGAATCGTTCATGATCCTTTTGATCCCTGAATACCGCTTCCTGATGATTTCCTCGGCACATCACGTGATAGGTCGCGCCCTCGAATTCCGCTCTCGGTTTTCTTGCCATACGCCGGAGTAAAGCAGGTGGCGGTGAGTCCCGCAACCTAAAAATAACGAATTAGGCGGACTGGTACCTTTACCCGTACCGAATATCAGGGAGTTGAGTGGGGTTTCAAACCCACTCCACGAAACTCCCTGATTTCGGAACGGAGGTGAAAAAATGAAACCTCCGTTGTAATGTTAAATAT
>JBBQSL010000017.1:0-31116 GCA_038213895.1 Kiritimatiellales bacterium
GCAAGCGATGGCTAGGGTCAGACTGCAACCGGGCCGCTCCGTCCCCCTTTAAAGGGAGGCACTGCTCAAAGGTACTCTGACACGGTTGCGTCTCGGCGCAAAAGCGATGTCTAGTCACACCAGTCTGCAGCGGACGGAACATCAGAGCCCGGAACGCCACCACAAGTTTCCGGTCGTTAAATTGCTCCCAAGCCAACGCCAGATCAGACAAAAATACATCCTTGTAAAAACCGCTTTTTTGCGGAGACGCTACCCTCATGCCCAAAACAAAACTAAAAAATATGGGTTGACTCAAGCTGGTACTCTGACCCTTTTTTTGACCCTTTTTTTGAACTTTATTGCTCGTTGACCATAGATCAAAGTTAATTCGAGGACGTATGTTATTTCCGTAATAAAACATTTGACGAAAGACCCTTTCTTATCCCAAAGTGTTCCAGTTGCATGAGAATAATCAAGAATCTCCCTAAAACCATTTTTTAAGTAGGATATCCTGAATGAAAAAAAAATATCGTCAGCCCGCTTTGTTTTCAGCCTTATTAAAGACTGTTGTTGTGCTGGTTTTTTGCCAACAGACCGCTTTTGGGGTTGAAGCAGATGTCCGCACCAAGCCGCCTTATAAAATTCTTGTTAATAGTGATACGACGCATATTCTTTCCTGTACCAGCGTATGGCGTCCGACTCGTGAAAAGTTGCGTGCCGACATGTTCATCTCCACTGTCGATGAGGTGGCCGCTGCGGGGGCCGATGCACTTATGATGGCACCGGGACTGGGCTGGGTTCCGTGGTGGCCAAGCGAGGTACTGCCCCTTGAGCAGCAGGCAGCATGGTTCCGCGAAAAATTTCAACTGCCTAAAGCAACAACGCCTTTTGTTGATTTCGTATTGAAAGGCAACGACATGGTACGGATAACCGTGGATCGCTGTCACGAAAAGGGTATTGCCTGTTTTATCAGCTATCGCATGAACGATGTCCACGCCAAGGATCGTGCCGCCGCACCGACCAGCGGGGAGCTTGCAACCATTCCAGAGTTTTATATCGATCATCCAGAGTATCTGCTGGGCACTCAGCCGAATCAGATGAGCTGGGCAAAACTTTTACAGAACTGGGCAGAACCTGAGGTAAGAAATTTTAAACTCCAACTAATTGCCGAACTGTGCCGCAACTATGATCTGGACGGTATTGAACTGGACTTCCAGCGCGCGCCTTTTTATTTCAGAACCAACGAAACAACCTCGCGACAACGTTGCAAAATTATGACAGATTTCGTGGCGCAAATTCGGCAGGTTCTTAATGAAACGGAGCGCAACGGACGGCATAGATGGCTGTGCGTCCGTATTCCCTCTTATTCGGAAGTGCATGATGCCATAGGCCTCGACATTGCCGCCTGGGCTGATGCCGGAGTGGATATGTTTAATCTGGCGTCATTTTATCACACCGAACAGACAACCGATCTGGCCAGTTTGCGCAAACTGGCTCCGCAAGCCGCGTTCTATCTTGAAGCAACCCATGTCATCGGAGTTCAAGGCAATACAGTAGTTCGAATAAACCGGCGCACGACGAAAGAAATGTTCTATACGACAGCCAACCTTGCCTACGCTCAAGGTGCAGATGGGCTGTCCCTGTTCAATTTTCAATACTTCCGCGACTACCGGGACAGGAATCAGGATAATTCCGACGGTCCCTACACGGAACCGCCATTTGAAATTATTCGCGAACTGCAAGATCCAGCGGTCGTTGCAACAAAACCCCAGTATTATGTGCAGGCTGCCGTGAACGGAAGTGATCCACGCCGCAAGTTTCCCTTCCCAGCTAAAATGAGTGAAGGTTCCCCGATTACTTTCCTCATGGATCTCGCCGCACCGCAAGGCGGATGGAAAAACGCTGGAAAAATGCGCATCCAAAGCCCTGCTTCATTTGATCAAAGCGTGTGGACGGCCTCCATCAACGGAACGCCGCTGGTGTTATCGACGGATGTCAATGAAACGTATCCGACCATTTACACGCAGATGCAGGGAAAACCCGAGGAACTGAGGGCATGGGTCGTACCGCCGGATGTTCTGCACTCTGGACGAAATGAAATTACGATAACGCTGGCACAGGGAACCCCGGCGACTCTCATCTCAGTTGATCTGGCAATGCCTTGAACATGAACCTGTAAATAAAACTGGAGAACGCAACAATGAAACGAACCTCTGTCGCTTTACCGCTATTACTCGGATTCGGCGTACTTTATGCTGAACAAACTCAACAAAAAACCGACAAACCCTACAACGTGCTTTTCATCTCACTCGATGACCTGCGGCCTGATTTAGGCTGCTACGGCAATCCAGTGATCAAATCGCCAAATATTGATCAACTGGCAAAACAAGGGCTACTGTTTGAGCGGGCCTATTGTCAGGTTGCCGTCTGCAACCCCTCCCGCAATGCCCTTCTCAGCGGTCTTCGTCCGGACACCACCGGCATTTATGACAACAGCAAATATATCCGCGTACAGAAACCGGATGCGCTAACGCTACCTCAACATTTTAAGAACAACGGTTATATCACCCTTTCCATGGGGAAAATTTACCATCACAGCGAGTCAGAACCGGGTGATGATCCTTTATCATGGAGCGAGCCGATGTTTGGATTTGGCAAGCCCTATCGCCAATGGTTTACAAAAGAATCTGATGATTTTATCAAAAAGTTAAAGTCCATGCCGGATCGCGGCAAAAAGGCGGCACGCGCTCTGCCATATGAAGCAGCCGATCAGCCCGATGACGATTATCCGGATGGCAAAACCGCTCTCAAGGCTATTGAGCAACTGCAACGGGTCAAAGATCAGCCGTTTTTCCTTGCGGTCGGGTTTATCAAACCGCATCTGCCTTTATGTTGTCCGCAAAAATACTGGGATCTCTATCCGGCAGCTACCATGAAGCTGCCCGACAACTACTATCCGCCTAAAGATGTTCCGCCTATGGCCCTTCAAAGCAATTATGAGATGCGCAGTTATGGCGGAGTGCCGGAAACAGGGCCGATCACTGATGAAATGGCGTTGAATATCATTCGCGGATACCGAGCATGCATCAGTTTTGCCGATGCACAGGTCGGCCGTGTAATCGATGAACTGGATCGACTCGGTCTGCGGGAAAACACCATTATCATTTTATGGGGTGACAACGGATACCATTTGGGAGAAAACAGTCTCTGGACAAAGATGACCAACTTCGAACTGGGCACCCATGTACCGCTAATCATCAGCGTTCCCAGACAAAAAACTGCAGGACAGACCACCAAGGCTCTGGTTGAATTTGTTGATATCTATCCATCATTGGCAGAACTCTGTGGACTGACAATACCGCCGGAACTGGAAGGAACCAGCTTTGTACCATTGATTAACAACCCCGATCTCCCGTGGAAAAAAGCGGCATTCAGTCAATACGGCCGAGGTCGAAGTTCAAGTTATAACGCAACTAAAGATCCGATGGGTTACACCATGCGCACCGACCGTTATCGTTATACAGAATGGATTGCACCGGATAAAAAGGTAGTTGGCGTGGAATTATATGATCAACAGGCTGATCCTCAGGATAACGTAAATCTTGCGAATCATCCCGAACAGAAGAATCTCGTTGCCGAACTATCCAAACAACTTCACGCCGGATGGAAAGCGGCTCTCCCCAGAAATTGAAACCTCGGTACGAGTGGCCGGACGGCCCATCCCAGAAGCAAAAGGTGCCTTTTTTATTTCATCCGGCGTTTCTGGACTAAAGGCAAAAGGGCAAGCGATTTCTCCGGAATTTGCGATTGAGAAGAACTGCTTGAATTTCTTAGTCGGCGGCGACCGTTATTGGCCGGACGAACTCGGTGTCGGCCTGCTCATAAACGGAACGGTCGTTCGCCGTGCGGCTGCCCGAGCCTCTTGCTCCCGCTACCCGGCAGACATGACGCCCACCACCTGGGATGTTCGTGAATTCAAAGGACAGAAGGCTCAGATTATACTGGTCGACCACTCGATTATGCAAACATCCATGCCGATCAGTTCGTCCAGTCTGACCAGCGCGCCTCCATTAGCATAAATGCCTGTCAAAGGTTTAATGAAAGTCACCGTCCTCAATTCCATTACAGTGCGCCTACGGGCCGTTTATCAACCAGATGACCTTCCCTGCTGAACTGACTTTGCGCACAACACCAACACCGCTGACTTTAAATTTTTCACCATACAAGGAGAAGCTCCATTCTTTTCGTCATCCATCCGGCAATCCGTGATCCATGCGGGGTTCTTCTTTTACGGTGTTTCAAGACGGTAAAATCGTTGCGGATAATTCGTCGCCTGCTCATCGGTAAAACTAAACGTTCCGCCGGCAAAAGCCCCGGTACCAAGCACGGTCCAGTTACTCAACGGCAGCATAAGGTTGGTTGCAGCAAAAACACGATAAGGCTGTCCCGCCGAGCCGTGACCGGAAAGTATGAATCCGGCATTTGCGCTGCAGGTAAAGTGCGTGATCTGCGGACGTTCCAGCGAAAGTGCCGACAAAGATGACGTTCTGTATGCATCAACTATTTCAGCCGCTGTAAGCGCCTTGTTGTAAACCCTAACCATGGCGATATCTCCGCCAAACCAGTATTTTGTGTCGTCGTCCAAAGATGCTGTTCCCGCACCTCTCATACCTATGACAGGAACCTGACCGTCCATTATAAAATCACGTTTACCGGTCGGCGGCACCCAGATGCTGCGGTAATCATCAATCTCCTGCCCGATAGTGTTGATGTAAATCTTCATATTGGGCACCTGTTCTGCGGTGCCATCGGATACCGCCACAATATGGCACCATGTATTCATGTCGGCCACGGCTTTTGACCGGACATCGTATTGTGCTTCTTCTTCCCCGGTACCGGCATTATCGCGCATTTCAAACTCAATCAAAAATTTACTGTCCGCCCCTTCTCTGGCGGTTAGCCGGTATCCGCATCCGTTTTGAAGCTGATTGCCGAATACGCTCATTCTTCCAGCTGTACCCTGACTTTTCTGCGGACGGATCCATGCCTCAATCGTAAAATCGCTGTCATAATTAAAGTTCATCTCTGTACTAAACTCTTTAACGCCGCCGCCGCTCTGAGGTGCATTGTCGAAGTGATAATAACTTCTGCCGTTTTCGATTTGCAATACGGGATTAGAAACCGCACCGGCCTTATAAAGTGTTCCGCCGCTGCCGGTCACCGGCTCCCAGACGTTCGCGGAATCACCGCCCGGCGCGTTGGCATTGAGATAAAGCATTTCGTCATTCGATGGAATTACGAAATCCTCTTCATAAAGAAAATACGAGCGGATGAAGGGCTTCGTCTGTACCGGCATATCCCGGCCGTCACCGCGCGTATAATTCATTACCAGAATGGTTCCGTCATCTAGTTGAACCCAGCTCCCATAGCCGCAGTCGCTCTGCTTATAGCTGCCCTCCGTCTCCAGCATGATCTGCCGATCACGCAGATACTGATCCGGATATACTCCGCTGGTTGCATCCCACTGCCAGTGATAGCTGGGGAACTCTTCTGCGTACACATCCACCTTCATGCTCTTCCATTCGGAATGAGCCGTATTGTTTCTGTAAAAATTGGCACTCCACCGGTAATAGGGCCAGTTTCCGAAAAGAACATTCCGCCCGTTCTCCGCCCGGATGTACATGCCGGGTCTGGTGTTTGCATCCAGTATGATACTCGGATCCGTCATGGCCATAACGGAAGAAATGTCCCGGTCAATCTGGAGTACACCGTCGCACCAGACTTTGAGCCAGCTTCCGTTCCGATCAAACTTGTAAGTGTGGAATTCAGTAACATTAACACTGAACCCGATACCGGTATCTTCTCTCAAATAAACGCGTCCCGCAGCCGGATCCATATTAAAGACAACGCCGGGGCAGATGACACAGCCGTCAGCCCCCGCCATCAAACAGCGCATTTCCGTCTCCATCACAATCCGGTCTGCCGGAGTGGACGTCGGCGGCATCGTATACATCGTTGCCGCGTTATCACCTGCGCCGGAATTCATAACGATCCGGTCAGCCTGTAGATTTATTCTGTTCTCTATATCCCTCGCCACAATCGGAAAAACATTCCGATCCTGCTCGGGGGAGCCGAGCCATGCAACATACCCTACATCGCCGCCGATCTGACGATACGTCAGCAAGGTTCTGCCTCCGGCAAGATTTCCTCCCGCCGGACGGTGTCCGAACAAAGGAGACATCTGGGGGCTTGTCCAGGTATGGCCGAAATCCGTACTGAAATTCAGAAACATCGGATAATACCTGTAGTTATCCTCGCGGCAATAGGCCGCCAGTTTCCGGTTAGGTAGTTCCCAAACCGATCCCTCATCGAAAAACTTCCTGTACGCGCTTTGCACAACATCGGGAATCGGCCACCAGCTGATCCCGTTGTCGTAAGAGCGTCTCAGGGTCTCTTCGAGTTCCTCGTTGGGTGATCCTGCCGACCGGAATCTCTGGGCAGGAATCACCAGATCTCCGTTGGAAAGTTCGCGCATTTTATCCGTACCCTCGGGATACGGTGCCTGAATCCAGGTTGCGCCCTCATCATACGACCAGTTGATTGGTCCGCCGCGCACCGTAATGACCAGCCGTCCGTCTGATAGACACTGAATCTTCGGCAGGTCATAAGACCCATACATAATGGTACGGTAAAAAGTCCATGTATGTCCGTTGTCAGGGCTCTCACTCACGACAACATTGGAAAACAGAGATCCAGAATGATCATTGGCTGCGAGGAATGTACAAACCAGCTTACCGCTCAAGGTCTTGCACACGTCCACCCGGCAGAAATAAAGATCAGGGTCTATGAAGACAGTTCTTCGCCGACTCACCGGCAGATATTTCATTTTTTCTCTGTGCGGACCCTGTGTATAGGTCGGATAACTTTGATCCAGATTTTCCACCGGCGGCACATATCCCGGATCAGAAATTGTATTAGACGGCGCAATGCCTGCTTCAGCGCGAAGATTTTCATTATAATTCTGCTGCACTTCTGTTGCATCCAGTATACGATTATAAACTCTTACCTTGGCTATATCGCCATCAAAGTAATAACCGCCGGTGCCGAAAGTTTTAGCACCGATCGCCGCTGAATTGAACTCCGGAATAAAATCAGGATCTCTTGAGTCTTCGTATGCCCCTGTATAAGAACCGGCAGAAACTCCGTCCTTATAAAATTTTATAATCGGACCATCCCCGGTTCGTCCATCATACGTTGCGACGACATGATACCACGTCCCAAAAGCGCATCCGGAAACTCCGGTGCCCCGGAATGCGGTAAGAACAGGCCCTGTCGTATCCCGCATGAGCAGTTCCATGTAATACTTGCCCGTTCCGTCATTACGGACGCCGAACCGGTAACCGGTCGAGCCTGATTTATCTGAAAATACCACCCCCCGGCCATTTACCGGCTCGGGACAGTTTTCCGTCGTCCGTATCCACGCCTCAACAGTGAAATCCCGGTCATAATCAAAATTCACTTCACTGCCGAACCCGCCGATCTGCCCGCCGCCGGTTGAATCGGCCTCAATCCGGTAGTACCATAGATGTCCGCCACTGACGGGGTCGCTTTTCAGATAAGGTTTATGCATCTGTCCGCAACCGTACAGATATCCAGCCAGACTGTTTGCCGATCCGCCGCTGATCGGCTTCCAGTAATTACTCGGATCATTGCCGGACTCTGATGCGTCCATATACAGAACCAGCCCATTGGTTACATGACTCGCCGACGGGCTGAGGACTTTCAAAATACCGGTATCGTCATCATACGCGTAATCGACACCCCGCACTGCATTGGAAGAACCTTTAATTTGAAAATAACCGGAAGAAAGATATGATGCTATATTCGATACGTTACCGGTACTTACTTGCAGCGTCATCGTTGCTGCATCGTTCAGATAAAAACGAGTGTTTTTAACCATCCAGACATCGTGCAGTTCCAGAGCCGTCAACGTATTCGCATTCACGGCGCTACTGCCGTTAAGAACAAACGACGACCCTGCGGCAATGCTGTTAGATCCAATGCTCGGTGCGATAAGATGATCGAACACCGAATTTCCGTTCATCGTTATTGAAAACCGTGTGTTCTGAGAATCAATTCCGACTCGCGCATCAAGGTGCGCATTATCATGCAGAATAATCGCCTGAGAAGCGCCTCCGAACCGGATGCGGTTTGAAACCACCACACTTACAGAACCGCGAATATCAAGCGTACAGTCACTCATGAACAAATAGGTGCTTAGCGAGAGTTTACTCAGGCCGCCAACCTGTCCCGCAGTGCCGACGGCCACCGCGAGAGTAGACACAGACTGATCACCAGTCAAGAAAACCTTCTCTTTCCCGGCAGACCTCAACCTGGCACTGTCTGCGGTTCCGGGCAGAGTCCCGCCTTGGTTCCAGTTAGCGCCATCCTGCCAGTAATAAAACCCATTAGTATTGGTGCCGTTTCCCGCAAGGTCAAAGGTAAGTGCTTGTGCGCTTAGTTGCCCAGCGGCAACCAGCGTCAATATCACCGCTAACTTTGTCTTTCTTTTCATAAAAGAAACAGTCACTTTCAGGCTCTGTTCAGTGTTTAGTTGTTCCTAATGCGGATACCTAGAGCACCAATAAGTATGTTCCTGCAACGATTAAAAAACAATATCATTTATTTTTGTTATTGTCGTGATAAAATGTTTGATATAAATCTTCGACAAGCTAATTTGTTTTTTGAAGCAAAACTACAAATTTTTACTAAAGGCGACGAAGCCTGGATCGATATGCTGACCGCTCGGGGTTTATAAAAATAAAGGAACTAACCATGAAGAAAAAAGGCATACTAGTTGTGCTGACAGGTTGTGTGGCCAGACTGACCTGTGGGCAGGAAACCATTGAGGATTTTGAAAACGGTTCGAGCGGGTGGCAATTTAAAGGAGATGGATTTACTGTCCTCTCCGCTCCGGCTTCTGTGAAAAAGATCCCAGTAAAAGATCAGCAGGGGCTTTGCTTTCTTTCATCTGGAACGGATTCAGTAAAAACCAAAGGGGCAGTACAATCACCGGAATTTATAATCAAAGGAGATTATTTGAATTTTCTGGTGGGCGGAGACCGGATATGGCCTGACGAATTGGGAGTTCAGCTTCTCATTGAAAGTAATGTGGTACGCAGCGCCGCCGGGCGCAGTGTAATTCCGGCGCATGATCGTGATCTGGAACCGATGACGTGGGACGTACGCGAACTACAGGGCAAAAAAGCCGTTATTCGGGTCGTGGATCATTCGGACCTAGGAGTCATTTACTGTGATGCGTTCACTCTGAGCAATGAGCCGATCAGTCCTCCGTCCGATGCAACGGTGCGATTTGCTGAAACATTTCGTCCACGCTATCATTTCACAGCAGCCCAAGGCTGGACTGCAGATCCTGATGGACCGATATTCTATAAGGGGTTGTGGCGTATCTGTCATCAATACGGATTTGTCGGCGCATGCGGCCGGGCCTGGGGACAGGCGGTCAGTGACGATTTGGTTCATTGGAAATATCTGAAACCCGCACTCCTCTCCGACCCGACCGAGTACCAGCAATTCCTTTCCGGCGGCGGAGCCGTTGACTGGAAAAACGACAGCGGATTTCAAACTGGCACCGAACCGCCACTTCTTCTCTTTTATGCAAGCGTCCCAACCGGCCCTAAACAGGCAGAACGCTGGACTCCCGGAATGGCTTACAGTACAGACGGCGGAGAAACATGGAAACAGAGCCCAAATAATCCGCTGTTTACCACAAAAGATTTTAATGACCGCGATCCGCGCGCCTTTCGTTATGAACCGACTGGCGAATGGTTTCTTTTGTATCACCTGTCCAACAACAATCAAAAAGAAGGCTCCTCCTTCGGACTTTATCGATCCAAGGATTTTAAGAATTGGACGCTGATTCAGAATATTTCCGACTTCTGGGAAAACCCGGATTTGTTTCCCCTGTCGCTTGACGGACACACAAATACGGTTAAATGGGTAATGATGGAAAGCAGAGGCACCTATAAAGTCGGCATGTTTGACGGGAAGCAGTTCACTCCAGAAACCGAACTGATTCAGAATCACTTCGGCGGCAACTACTATGGAGGCGGAACCTTCAGCGATGTCCCCGGCGGACGGCGCGTGCAGATGGCTTGGATGAATACCGGTAGAAAGTCTGAAAAAAGCTACCCGGGCATGCCGTTTGTCGAGCAAATGACCTTTCCGACAGAACTCACATTACGCACCACACCATCCGGACCGCGTCTGCGATACTGGCCTACCGCTGAAATAGAAAAAATCCACGGCCGCAAAATCGCATGGAAAGACCGCGCGCTTCCGGAAGGAACAACAGTTGTTTCTGAAGTTCAGAGCAATTTGCTTGATCTTCGGCTGGTCATGAAACCCGGCTTGCCCAAACGTGTGGGTCTGAAAGTGAGAGGACAGCTAATTATCTATGATCCGGTTAAACAGGAACTCTACGCACCGCAGGACGACCGTTTTCCTTACCTGAATGACGGGATGTGTCTGCATAAGAAACCGGTACCGCTCAAACTGCAAAACGGCCTGCTGGATCTCCGTATTCTGGTCGACACAGCAAGTATTGAAATTTTCGCACAGGATGGCTCGCTGAGATTTTCTTTTGTATTCTATCCGCCTGCAGACGCACCGAAACTGGAACTGATTTCTGAAGGCGGAGAAAGTCGCCTTATTTCATTGGAGGCATTCGAACTGGTGCCCTAACTAATTCGTTAAACCTATTTCCAGTGAGAAATGAAATTGATCATATGGGCTGTGCTGGTTATTTCCAAATAGAAAGATCATATTATGAATTCATCCCGCGTTTGTTCCTCACATAAAATCAGGATTAACTGCATCGCTTCGCTTTTCATGGTGCTGTCGGCCTTCGGTGAACTGAAACTGCCAGCTCTTTTCAGCGACCACATGGTGCTGCAAGCCGGACAGGAAGTAGCCTGCTGGGGCTGGGCGCAGGCCGGAGATAAAGTTACCGTGAGTTTCGTAAACAAAGCCGGGGAAACCCAGGCGGTGAATAGCACGATTACGGCATCTGACGGACGGTGGTCTTTGAACCTCCCTGCTCTTGCCGCTGGTGACACAGGAACGCTAAAAGTCTGTTCCGGCTCATCAGAGAAAAAAATCGCCGATGTACTGGTTGGCGAAGTGTGGCTCGGATCAGGCCAGTCGAATATGGCGCGGGCTGCTGCGGGAGGAAATGTTCCGCAGGATATGGCAGAGAACGCCAAAAAAGAAGCTGCTGCTGCACAGCCGAATATCCGCTTCTTTGATGTAACAAGAATCGGAGCAGACCAACCGGAACCAGATGTGCAGGGCCGATGGTTTGTTGTCACCCCAGATGTCGTTGGAAACTGCTCTGCTACGGCCTGGTATTTTGCCCAGTCGCTTCGCGAGCGGATAGGTGCTCCGGTCGGCATGATTGTTTCCTGCTGGGGTGGAACGCCGGTTGAAGGCTGGACACCGCGTGAAGCAATCAACGCAACCTCAATCGGAGCGTCAATTTGGAAAAAGCACAACGATCTTCTGGCGCAGTTCTCACCGGAAAAGGTTAAAGAGCTGCGTGCGGCCATGGATACGTGGAACGCTTCCACACCGGAATTCAAAAAGCAGAATCCTAAACCGAAGCTCCCTTACTGGCCAACCAGCAGTCAGGTGCCGACACGCCTTTACAACGGCATGATTCATGGTCTGGCTCCGTATACATTACAAGGCATTCTCTGGTATCAGGGAGAACAAAATTCATCCCGTTATACTGAGTACGGAGAATTGATTCGTTCCATGGTCAGCGCATGGCGAAAAGATTGGGGCAAGGATCTGCCGTTTTATTATGTAGAATTGGCAGGAATCGGCCGCCCGCAGTTGTTTCCCGTAGAAGCCCCGCCCGCATGGCCTTTCATCCGTGAAGCACAGGCCGGTGTTTTGCAACTACCTAAAACCGGCGTTGCCACAGCCGTGGATCTCGGAATGGCTGATGACATCCATCCGCCTTTAAAAAAACCGCTTGGTCAGCGTTTAGCTGGATTGGCCGCTGCTGATGTTTACGGAAAAGAAGGTCTTGTTCGCAGTCCTCAATTTTCCGAATTTAAAATTGAAAACAGCAAAGTACGTGTCACCTTGGCTTTTGCCGATGGACTGCGCACGCGCGATGGCGGTCCGGCGAAAGGATTTGCCGTTCGAGGCTCAGATGGACAATGGAAATGGGCTGAGGCGCAGATTGACGGCGGAACTGTGCTGGTTTGGAATAAAGAAGTCGAACGGCCGGGAGCCGTACGCTACGGCTGGGCCGGCAATCCAGTTCTCTCACTCGAAAACGGTGCCGGACTGCCCCTGCGTCCGTTCCGTACGGATTCCGACTCCGCCCAGTAAAAACAGCCCGAGATAAGGACATGAAAACCCCCTTTTTACCGCCAACGGAACAAATCTCCTCTAAAATTAATGGTAATGGTGATCATGCTTCCACGACGAATTTTGGAAATGGAAAACGAATTCTTTTCACAAATTCCGTGGCGGTTTCAATAGCGGCAAGCCTTTCTTTATGGATGATCTCCGGCACCGTCTGCTTTGCCGAATCGTCTGTATCGGTATCAACGCCAAGACCCAACGCTAAGCCAGCCGATCATATCGAAGCCCCTACGGTGCCTGCGCCGCGAACTGGCGGTACGGCAATTAATCGCCACAAAGCAATCTTGGAGCGCGCGACCAAGGGCGAAATTGATCTCTGTTTTATCGGAGATTCAATTACCGAGTTCTGGAATGATAACGATATCTGGCAAATGTATTACGGTCATCTGAAGGCGGCCAATTTCGGTGTTGGTGGGGATCGTACCGGCAATGTGCTTTGGCGGCTCCAAAACGGCGACCTCGATGAACGTGTACAGCCAAAAGTTTTTATTGTTCTGATCGGCATCAATAATATGCGGTTACATGATCCTGAAGATATCGCTAAAGGCATTACTGCAATTGTAACTCTGCTTCGGGAAAAACGTCCGCAGGCTAAAGTCCTCCTGCTGGGAATATTCCCGCGCGATTTTAAACCTACCCCTATTCGCGAAAATGTTTCTCGGGTAAACCAGCTCATTTCAAAATTAGACGACGGCGGAATGGTGCGCTTCCTGAACTTTGGCGACAAGTTTCTCAATGCGGACGGCACGATCTCCCCCGACGTATTCAGGGACAATGTCCATCTCGCCCCGGTCGGCTACAAAGTATGGGCCGAAAATATGAATCCTTTGTTGCTTGAGCTGCTCCAGTAGCATCTCAAGACGGCTCTATTCCGCAGTCAGCCGGTAAAATCCGTTTGAAGCAACTCCGATGCTAAAGTTTGCATACTGCCACCGTCCGTCACCGGTAATGTTGTAAAGCATAGGTTCCCATACAGGGGCGGCAAGATTATCAGTCGATTCCAGCCTGTAACGGTATCCGGCGGCACTTTGGAAGCTTAACGCCATACCGTCGTCGGAAATTCTACCGCCAAGTCGCAGAACAGACAGCCCGTTCATCGGAGATGTTCCTACTTTATACTCCTGCAGATTGTTCACGCCGTCTTGGTCGGGGTCGGCGTCGGCACGGGATCTGCTGTCGGTCGTCTTACCGTCGCCCCCAAAATATGCGACCCGCCAGGTGTCGGCAATCCCGTCGCCGACGCTGTCCACCGTACGGTACACGGCGGTTACGGTTACGTTATTTGTCAGCATGCGTAAGGTGCTGCTACTGGCATAAACATCTATCACTTCCTGCGTATCGCCGATCCAGTGATCGAAACATTATTGGTGGCGGGATTGTTCTCATCAAAACTGTTTGCTCCGGTCAAATCATACCAAACAGCCATGGTTTGGGAGCTCAAATCCACCTTCACAATCGCGGATATTCGACCTATTCGATACAAGCCGGTCAAGACCGTATCCACCCTTCGGCCTTCAGGAGGGCGGGTGCCACCCCAATCACAGGTCAACCCTATACCGACGATATTAGTCCCAGAACTATCGACCACACTCAACCCAAGAACCGTACCGCCTTCATGTCTCGAATCTTTCAGATCGTAACTGAGGTCATAGCGTAAATAGTGCACGCCGGAAGAAATATCCGTAACATTGGCATCCAACACCGCTCCACTGGTCCACATTCCATTCGTTCCGCCGCCAGTATGTATACTGAGCAGATTTCCCGCTCCGTCTGTTTCCAGAAAGCCTGCTCCGCCGACTGCAAATACCGCGAGATCGGTTCCGGCGTTTGTCGACTGTGATAGCCTAAGGTCAGCGGCATCTTGTTCAAAAGTCCATTCGTTCAGGCTCGCAACCGCAGCCATGACACCGCAAAAATAAACAGACAGTCCAACGATTATGATAACCTTTTTCATTTCCCTATACGACGACGCTGATTATTGCAACGGGCAAGGATTCCGGAAGATCATTGGCTACATGAATGGCCGCCTTGAAATTTTCATCATCAGACCAGTCAAGTTTCTTATAAAAAGCGAAGGCTGCTTGCGGCTGACAGGTTTATTTTGCCCGATAATACGCCAATTTTGGAGTGCCATAAAAATCAATAACGCCCCAGGAGTATCCGGGGAACAGTTCCGTTAGTTTATAAAACCAGAATCCAGACTTGTTTTCTCCGCTTCCAACTCTCTGGCCTTCGGCGCTATACATCAACCAGTCGCCCTGCGCGATCTGAGAATATTCTGTAAAATTTTCCCAGGATTTGATAGGCCCATAATCACAGTACCTCATGTTATTTAAAAGATCTTTTGTGTTGAACATGCACATGTGAATTTTCACGCCCCCGTTGTTCGGATCCGGAGGCCAAATATCCAGCGTCTCTTTTGGCAGGTACTTCAGTGAGCTGGAATAGCCCGTCATAGTGGGAAATCCGTACTCCCCGTAGAAGCCGCCGGGCTTCTTATTATAACCCTTATCCATAGGAGTACCTAGATGCCAGACATCCCAATTGTGCTTACTTCCTCCCCATGGATCGGTGCGGTGGAAAGGACGCGACGGATCAAACTGTCTGCATCGTTTGCCGGTCAAAAACAATCCCTCATCATTACCGGGAATTATTGCGTTTTCGTTTCCTCCTCCCCACATAACGAGAGACGGGTGGTTGCGGAGTCGCTTGACGACCTGCGAAATCTGTTTATCGATCACGACCGGATCCGACCAGCACCAGTTTGCTCCTTTGATAAACATTGACTGTCCGTTGATAACAAACTGCCATCGGTAATCGCGCTCCGGAGCAGATATTGCCAGTGGACGCATTTCAATGGTGCGGATTCCAAAGGGTGTGGTGATGCTGCCCGTCCGGTTCTCATCTTTTTGCCCTGCCGAATGAACCGTAAGCTCAAGATAGCCCAGCGATTTTCCGTTCAGATAAACGGATGCGGCATAATCGATACCATCGAAGTAAAGTTGTAACCGTTTCCCGACCCAGTTCTTCGGAACGTCAAACTTGCGGGCAAACCACCAGTCGCTACCTTCGATTCTTGTGCGCCTCTGGGGCCAAGGGAGTTTTTTCGGCTCTCCATACTGCGTGATTTCGTCGTACGTATTGGAATTCCAAAAAGGATCTGGTAACTTCCCGAGTTTGATCAGTGCACTTTGAACTGATGTGGGTACCGTAACCTGATACCAGTCGCTCCAGTCGCAGTCCGGTTTGTGCCAGTTGGCCGCGATCCCTTTGTTCCGTTGGTTCCGGTAATCTGCATAATCTGCCGTTATTTCGAAATGCTCACAGTCTTTCATCAGCCATGCGCCGGATAAGGAAAGCCTCTCGTAAGTACTTTTATCGAGGGAAGGCAACATGGAAACTGCAACCACATCCAAGGCAGGCCGATTGCCTTCTTCATCAATTTTTAAATCCCCTAAAATACCTGATGAAGAATACGCCGCATCTTGAACCTCATCCAGAAAGACAGTGTTCTTTCGCATGCTGATCCGTCCGTCTATGCCGGGCTGGAGATCGTCTTTCACCAAATCACCGGAAACGGCATCAAAACGATAAACGTGTAGTATCGCATCTTTTTCTCCTCCCGCAGCCGGGCGGGATATCTGAAGCTCGTCTATGGCACCAAGGTAACCCATTGCACGGTTTGATTCAATTCCTCCCAGCGTAAGCGGCGCATTCGACAAGCGAACCGGTTGATTTAAATTAATCGACAAAGCTTCTCGTTGATCGATGATCAATTTGATCGATTTGTTTTCAATCAAGAGCGAAACCCAATGCCATTGTCGGTCTGTACAGGAAATTCCTGTCTTGTGATTTTTATTAGCAGGTAATAACATCGAATATATTTTTTTCTATTCATGTTTTTTCTCACTGTCCATTTTTTTTCACTCGGACTCCTATTAAACTTTTAAAAGCCCACCAAACACCCCCTTCCCTAGAAAAAGAGGATGGCTAAATAGCAAAATAAAATAGCGTGTCGCGATTAGTGTATGATGACCAGTGAAAGTGTTGAAGTTTTACTAACAGCCTGTAACACACCGGTACTTGCTTCGTAAGTATAATTTGCACCGCTCACCGCATTGGGCAAATTATTGATCAGTATCTTACCAGCAGAGATATATGATGCAATGTTGGCCGTGTTCGCCACGTCTGTCTTGAACGTAATTGCTGCCGCATCATTCAAGTAGATTTTAGTATTATAAACAAGCCACGCATCATTCACCGCCGTAGCCGTCAGGGTGGACGAATTCATGGAGCTGTTGTCGTTAAGTACATATTTCGAACCGACAGCAATGTTGGCAGCTCCCGCGCTAGGCGCCGCAAGATTTAAATATTTGGAGTTGTTGTTCAGCGTTATGGAAAAAAGGTCGCCTGGAGCATCAAACGAAACCTTCGCACTGAGTTGCGCGTCATCATACAGGTTGATTGCCTGTGTGCCGCTAAAGCGCATACGGTTTGAAACAACCATGTTTACAGTGCCACGAACATCTAGCGTTGCATTAGACAGTATTAAGTAAGTGCTTATATAGAGTTTTCCGGATCCGCCGATTTGTCCTGCCATATTAGTCTGCACCGATAGCGCTAAAGTGGCCGTATATGAATACCTTTTCTTTCCCAGCCCAACTAAAACGTGGCGAATTCGTTACTAAATAGGTAGCAGTGACAGCTCCAGTCCAGTTGTTCGTGTCGTTCCAGTAGTAGAAACCATTCGTACTGGTTCCGTTTCCTAACAAATCTATCGTGGCTGCCTGTACGCCGATCCATCCAGTAACGAACAACGCCAATATAATGAGCCATTTCATTCTGTTTTGCATCATTATCTCCCTTCTATCGGCTGCACATCCTTTAAATATACCCATCTAGATGGTCTTTTTTAATGGATCGATGTTTGCTTGTCAAGCATTTTATTACGGAAATAACAAAGAGAACCAGACCGGACTGAATGGCTCTAAAAAAACGTTCGACTCACCGGATCACTCGCTTGTCGGTGAATCGATCCGCTTCATCCATAGACGGCGTGGAGAACTCCAGATAGACACAGCCGCTGAGACCGCCCAAGAAGGCGTGGCGGGTGTTTTTGGAAAGAAGCACGTTCATACCCTTCGTCATGTAGATCATCCGTTCCGTGGTGATCGCCTGTTCTTCGCGGACTTTTCCAACCATTGGAAGAAGTTCTTCTGGGATCACATCCGGATCAACGCCCGGCGGGCAATACACGACCTGCGCTGTATCGGCAAAAAGCACGCCATCACCATAGATGGCCTTGAAGGTTTCGGATTTGCCGGGGAAAACATCAACGACATCTCCGCCTGCTGGATACTGATCCAGACCGTTGGCGGCCTGCACGATCTGATACTCGCTATCGCGGTAGAGATAGATTTCATTTCCATCCGCATCGGTGGTGACCGACGCATCGGAATTATATTTTTTAATGCCGGTGAAACCGTTAATAAGTTCGGAAAGCTTCACAAATCCAGACATAACCCGTGCTTCTTTTTTCAGCACAATCGTATCGACATGGCCATGTTCAAGTAGCAGCTGCCCCGGCAGGTTCATCAAAATCTTGCCGGTATGCCCCTGCCCGTCATCCGAACGGAAAATGACAACCGTTTCAAGGCCGAGGCCGATCTGCTGAAACTCTTCAAAAGTTTCCGAACAGTTGAAGGTCGCAACCTCCACCCGGTCAGCATCAATGCCGCCTGTTCCCGGCAGCGCCTTGGCATACAAATCCTGATAGGCAGCCAGCGCCTTGTGTTGTGCATCCGTATTCAATATTTTAATTTCTACGCTCATGACTTTCTCCAAAGATACGGGCATTCGGAATCAATGGCCCATCCTTGGCCGGTGACGGTGAGCGGATCGCGTGGAACGGTTTGTATCCGCTTCTGTATACCGTTCCAGTCAGGCACGCCGCTCAGGGCGTCGGGCTTTTCGACACTGGCACTGCCGGTGCAGGTGGCGGTGATGACACAATCGAGCAATGGCAAACCACGGAGGTAGGCGCTGATAAATCCGGCGATGGAGGCATCGCCCGAGCCTGTCGCATTCGGCGGAACTGGGCAGTAGAACGCCGGATGCCAGATTTCCTGATTGGCAAACTCTTGGAGATTGCCAGGTTTAGCGCGCCCCATCGTTTCGAGCACAGCGACCTCCGGTGTACGAACATAGTAGCCGCGCGAGCCGCATTTGATGACGGCAATGCGCACACCAAACTCCAGCAGCTCCCCGGAAAGTTCGTGCAGCATGTCGCCGGTGAATTCGCCAAGCAAGTCGCGATCAGACGCATTTCTCAGCGCCATGTAGCGATCACGATGCAGCATGAACAGGGTTTCTTCCGCGCTGCCCATGTAGAGGTCTAGGTGCGGGCAGAGTCCTTTAAAAATCACCGGCCAATCGGTTTGATCGTTGAATACATCCGGCAGACACATGTCGAGCGAGGTCGTCAAACCCAACTCATGCACCCTCTTGAAAATCTCAATCAGATCGGCACCGTCATGGGCAATGATCTTCTTCATCAGCGGCGGGTACCCAAAATGGAACAGGTCACGCACTGCAACTTTATCGTAGTCAATATCCGCAGCACAGAAGGAATCGTTTGCCCCCGCGTTGTGAACAAACATCCGGTCGTACCCTTTCGGATTGATCACTACGGTATAACTGGTTTCGGCATCTGGATCGATCACCAGAGAATCGGTGACGCCCCACTCCTTGTCGAGCAGCATGGCGGCCATTTCGCCAAATGCGTCTGCACCGACTTTGCCCATCAGCAATGTATCCACACCCAGTTTGGTTAAGTTCAATCCGGTATTGCTGACCGGCCCGCCGGTGCTCAGTTTAGCCGCCCCCGCCGTCCGCAACGAACCGGGAATATAAAAATCACAGGGCTTCTTCAATTCCATTCCGCTCAGATCCGGAATCACGTCCAAACAAATGTGCCCAGCAACAACAACTCGCTTCATCCTCATTTCCTTTCTAAAAAAATACGCTCTACTCGCTGTCTCTTGATTGTTAACCACAACGCATAAATGTGCAGTAAATATAGGCAATTTACGCCTGATGCTCTTCACCCAATTCCGGCTCCAGAGTCTTTAACGTAAGGTTTGCCAAAGATTTTCCGTCGGATTTCCTGAAGAACAGGCTCAGCAAAGAAGCGGTAGAAAACAGAAATATATTCGCCAGAATGGTCATCCAGAATTTATGAGGTAGCCAGGCTTTTGCCGCCGGACTGTTCGCGTCTAGCACCAGCCAGATTACAACCAATACCACGGTACACAGTGTCGCAATAAAGGTAGGCTTGCTCGTAACCCGCTTGGTCAGAACACCGAGAGCAAACAGTCCGAATATCCCGCTGCTGAGAATAGAATTCAAAAGGTTTCCAAGATCCTGCAATGTCATGGTCCGCATGTAATGGATTAACAGGGCCAATCCAATCATCACACAACCGAAAAGGGCACTGAACCATTTAGAGGCTTTCAGATAATGCCGGTCTGATTTCCCTTTAATAAAAAACCGTCGGTAAAAATCATTCACAACAATCGAGGCGGAAGCATTCATCGAACCCGCCATGGAGGACTGTGCGGCCGCCAGAAGCCCGATAATAACAATCCCTAGCAGACCCGCCGGAACCTTGGTTAAAATAAAGAAAGGAAGAACCTGTTCCGGAACCATCTCGTTGATGCCGGGCGTGGCATTGAATTTGTAGAAAACATACAGCGCAGTTCCGAGGAATGTAAAATATACCCACACCGGAATCGTGGTCAGCACGCCGGTCCAAATGGCACCGCGAGCAGCCTTTTCCGTTTTCGGAGCAACATATCGTTGAATAGTCGTTTGCTCTACACACCAGAGCTGATTAAACACCGCTGGAAAAATCATAACCCAGAATGTAATCTGTGTTAAACTGAACTTGAAACTGCCCATTGACATTTTTCCATCCTGATAGGCGGTATGAATCAGTTGTGAAAATCCGCCGGGGATACCGTGCAGGACTACCGGCAGGCAGATCAGACCACCCAGTATCAAACCAATACCTTGAATCATGTCTGTCCAAATCACACCCTCAAGTCCGCCAATAATCGTATACGTCGATACAACAAGGCCGACGAGAATGATGATGGCAGGAATCGGAAGGCCTGTAAGTAGCTGCAACGGGAGACTCACCGTATAGGCAATCAGGCCAAGCCGGACAGACTGCATCATCACGTATCCTATAGCAGCGTAAACTCGGGCCCAGCTTCCGAAGCGACGTTCGAGGTATTCATATGATGATGTTATTTTTGAACGGCGAAAAATGGGCATAAAGATATGAATGCCCATGACTGCCGCAGCCATAAAAAGAAAATTCGTTGGGATATACCGCCAGTTTTCTTTGAAAGCAAATCCAGGAGTCGCTAGAAAACTCATGGAACTGATTAAAGTCGCCATGAGCGAAAACCCAGCCACCCATCCCGGCACCCTACTGCGAGCGGTGAAATACTGATCGGAATTTTTATTGCGTCGCGAAAAGATCCACCCCGTTGTGAGAATAACTAAAACATAAGCGATAATGATGACATAATCAAATATACTGATTCCGGTTATCCGCATGATCCGTCTCCCAGATTTTTCAGTACGTTCCGAGCCTCTTCCAGACATTCCCGTGCGCAACGATCCATAAAGAGTGCATCCACGCTCAATGCAATAAATGTGAAACCTTTGTTCAGCGCGGACGCAATCTGTTTCGGATCAGGCGCCACCACATGCAATCCGGATGACTTGCCGGCACGCTGGCAAGCCTTAAGAACCTTTTGCAAAGCCTCTTCGACCTGAGGATCATCCAGTTTGCCCGGGATCTTCATGGAGCCGCTAAGGTCATACGGTCCGACAAACACGCCGTCTATCCCCTCTACCTGCAAAATGTCTTCGATGTTTTTCACGCCCTCGATGTGCTCAATCTGAGCAACAACAAAAATATTCTCATTAGCTTCCTTAATGTATGTATCAAAGTCTGATCCATGAGCATTAGCCCGGCAAAACCCGAACCCGCGTACTCCTTCCGGAGGGTATTTAGCCGCCGCTACCGCTTTTTTGGCATCTTCGACAGTGTTCACCATCGGCACAATAATGCCCTGCGCTCCGGCATCGATCATCTGACGAATTTCAATAGTGCTGTTTTGTGAAACGCGCACAACAGGAACCGTTTTGGTATGCGCCATTGCACGCATAATGTTTATTACGCCGTCCACACCAATATCCGTGTGTTCAGCATCCACACAAATCCACTCAAATCCGGCATTTGCCAAAATTTCTGCCGGAACCGGATGCCCGATCTGCATCCAGGTACCCAACGTTGGTTTACACTCCTTCAGGGCTTTTTTTACCTGATTTTTCATTTTATATTCTCCCTTTGTAAATAAGCCCGATGGACACAACCTTACAGGCTCCCAGTGATACATTCAGCACGCCGTTTTTAACGGAAAGTATGCCCAGCTCTTCTTCATTCATGTTCATCTGAACAGCACGTTCTGCATGAAAGCCCATCTTGACCGAAGCGTTCACTGCTTCAGATGACGGATTAAACAGGCGCACCAGTGCTCCATTTTCATTTTCCAGCGGTTTAATACAACTGACCTGTGCACCGTCTACCGAAATCAGACTGTATTCCGGCGGAAGAATCCCCTCCTTCCGGCTATTGCTCTGCACCACAACCGGTGCCACATTCATGCACTGCGCTTCGGCATATACCGCTCCGAAATTCCAGTCACCGTCATGCGGATAAAGCGCGTAGTTGAACTCATACGTACCGAGCATCTCCCAGCCGTTCTGGGTCGGGAACACCGCACCGGCGCGCGGCTCAGTACAGATGCGCATCTGCGACGAACGCAGCAAACTCAGTGCCAGCGTTTTCCGCTCTTCATTCAACAGTTCGTATTCACATAACCCGTCATTCAAAACCGCCAGACCCGTTGCGCCATCGTTCACATCCACAAACGACTGCTGCGGACGGGTACACATGCCGGGACGATATTTGCCATCGGCTTCGCGAGCCGGTTCTACCGGACGATGATCAACATAGAAGTGTCCTTCCGCATCCGAGTGCGTCGCCGCGATATCCGTCGGGAACATCACCCGCAAGCGATGATTCGATACAGTATTCACAACCGTGGTTTTAAACTCAACCCGGCGGCCTCCGCGGCTCAGACTGATCTCCGAACGAATGGTCACCGGCTTCAATTCCGCACTGCGACGGGACTGCGCAAGGTCAACATTCGCGGGAAGCATCCACTCCATTTCTGTCGTGATAGCTGCCCGCAGATCAGAGTCGTGCGAAACATAGATGCGAACCGGCTGTCCCAAAGAAAGGTGGGTTTGATTTTTATTCGGCAGGTAGCGCAGCCAGCCGTCGCCGTTGTCGCCCGAATCCTCGAAATAGTGCAACCCGCAGAAAATCCGCCCAGACTCCTTCACGTTCAGATCCAGTGTGCCGTCCGGCTGCACTGTCACTTTCAGGAATTCATTTTCCATCACGTTCGGGGTTTTGAGCAGCGGCTCAACCCGGCGGCGGGTTTCATTCCAAAGCAGCTGGGCATCAAACGATCCCTTCCCAGACACTTTTAGCACCTTGTAACCTAGGGCTGGAATCTCACCCGTATCAAACTCGACAAAGTGGCGGGTGACCGCAAACGGCCACGGACGCGAATCCGGTTCGTTGACCGGAATGCTGGCGCATTCCCTGCCGGTCTGATCGATCGCCAGTTCTGTGCCGTTCATTTCACAAATTTTCAACGTATCGGCCTTCCACACAACCGGTGTGGCAATGACGGCACTGAGTATTTCGCGGCGCGGAAACGGCAACGGATTGAAAATGCACAAAGCGATTTCTTTGCTGTCGTCCACGGGGCGCTGAATCTGCGTGAGCAGATGACGTACCGAATTCTCTGTGATAACCGTCGACAGCTCCTCGGCCTGATCCAGACGGTACATTGTGTCGCGCGCTGTTTTATCCTGCACGACACCGTTGATTGAATCATGCGGCTGCGCTTTCAGCAGATAATCCCACGCCTTGTCGAGGAGTGGAGTCTGAGCCAACGCACCAGACTGCCCGGCAAAACAGGCCAGCGGCTCGGCACAGCGAATCAGTTTGTTTTGAACGATACGATTTTTCTGTTTAATATCACTGCGGGTGGCGAGTGCATTCGGCGTACAGGACGGTTCTGGGCCGTCGCGCATTTCGCCAAAAACCGTGCGTAGCGGAGAGCGATCCATTTTCCCAAGGATATCAACATAATCATCAAGTGTGCCGTGACGCAATTCACGGGTCTCATCCTGCATATTCACGGCTTCAATAATTTCCGGAAGCAGCGGCTGCGGAAAGGTGAAGTCGCCACCGTCAAACAGCAGGCGATGGTCGCGAATCAACGTGCCGTCAGTGGTGTCCCAAGCCCGATCAAATGAACCGGGAATCTTTTCGGGATAAAAGGTGCGGCCGCGATTGAGACGGTGGAAATCCTGCCAGTAGTTCTCTGCGTCGGCATAGCCGAACATATCGCCGAGGCCATCCCAGTTAAACCACCACTCTGCACCGATATTCTCTTTGTTGAACACCGCCGGAATCGTCAGAAACTTAAAGAGGTTAGCGCGGGCCTGGACTCCGAGCTTAGAGGCCAGCGCGACCGTTCCATCCGGCCCTTCCCACAGATATTCGTTAGCACCGGTTCGCTCCGGACTGACATTTTTGCCGCCCAGCACAACGGAGACACCGAAGTCGGCATAGATCTGCGGCATCTGTGCAGGCTGCCCCCATCCGAACGTCGTGTAGCCGATCTTCATGGTTTTACCGAACTCATCAGAGATTCGGCGGCCTTTCATCAAATTGCGCACCAGACACTCTGCATCCACCGAAAACTGGTCGGGCAGTGTGTACCACGGGCCGATTTGAATACGATCGGTTTCAACCAGCTTGCAAATCCGTTCCCGATCCTCCGGATAGATATCCAGATAGTCCGTTACCGGCACGCACTGCGCGTCCATAATAAAGCTTTTATAACGTTCATCTTTTTCAAGAAGATCCATTAGTTGTTTCATCATGCTCGTCAGAGCATTGATGGAATGCCAGATGGGATAGCGCCATTCACGATCCCAATGTGCGTGCGCTACAACATGACCGATTTGTTTTTTCATACGACTCCAGTTCTATTTTGAAATTCGCAGAGTTGCCGGGCCACCCGGGCAGGGAATTTTGACTCCCGTGGGTTGCAACTCATCTTTTTCTAGTTTAAAAAATGTAATTTCATGATCTCCATTGCTACCGACGGCGACAAATTTTGAATCCGGTGTAAACGATACGGCCTGTGGATTCTTACCGACACGTGCCACATCAACCGTTACAAAAACCCCTTTTTGTTTTTTCAGCAGCACCAGCATGCCGGTGTCGCGACGACCGAGCTGCGTCGGGGCCCAGTAAGAATTATCCAGACAGTTCACAACCATCCAGTTTCCATCTGGGCTGATGTCTAGCCCTTCAGGAATAAGACCGACCGGAGCGGTATCAACAATTTTAAGTTGTTCCTCCTGCACCTCCAATAACATGACCGAACCCGCACCCGTATGAGCAACTGCGGCGTGCTTTCCATCTGGAAGAAATTCAATACAGTACGGCCCTTTATCTGTTTTAATTTTTGCGGTAACACTCAGCTGGTCATTATTCAACGCAAGCAGAAGCACTGAATTCTCTTTGTGCAAAGTTGCCAGCACCTGCAGGCCATTGGGAGAAAACACAACATGTGAAAGACTGCTGTCTGCGTCTATCACTTTAAACGTGTCAATCAGTCGAACCTCACCACCGGGTTCTACAGACAGCAAAGAAATCGACCCCTCGCCTCTGTTTGCAACCAGAGCGCGCCGTCCATCCTGACTAATATCTACGCCGGAAGGCTGAACCCCTAGAGTTAATACCTGAATGACTCGGTGTGCGCCCGGCTGGAGCCGAATAACAGTAAGCTTATTGTCCGGCATCTGCGCCGACGTATTTTCAGGATCAATCTTCTGCGCTGCGGTCACTAAGGCGTATTTCTGGTCTGAGGTAATTGCAACGCAAGTAGGAGGCCCCACCATGCTGCAGGAAACATTTTCAAGATACTCGGTGGACTTTGGCGGAAAGGTAGACACATCCATAATAGTCAGCGCACCGGCCTTTGGATTATCGACCATTTCGTTTTTACCATCCATCTGGGAAAGGCGTTGGTCATTCGCACAAAGCATCCATTTAGGCTCACTGGAAGAGTTGGCATTTGCACAGCCCGTAAGAGCAAGACCTATGAAAAAATATACTGTAATATCCCGACATTGCATCGCCACTTCTCCCGCCATAATCCACCAAAAAACAAGTTACTTTATTACTGTTATTACAAACGTCAATCTAAATTATAGATGGGGTGATTTTTGGCTAATCACTTTTTTTGGTGATGTTTACAGAATCGGGTCGTCGCCATATTCTTCACGCAACGCGAGCAACCGCTCTTGATAGGTAGGTAGAATATGGTTCTTCATGACTTGCTCGGCTTTATTACGATCACCGCTGACGATTGCTTCGGCAATTTCAATATGACTGTGTGATTTGCGCGCTTCTGCCGGCCATATGTGTGCGGCGAGCCGCACCAGAACCTGATTCGTAATATGCGTAAAATTCCATATATTTATAAGGGCTTGACTGCTTGAAAACTCCACAATCATGCGATGAAAAGCTACGTGCATATCCAAAAATGATTCGTGAACATCTTCGGTGGATTCATCGGTCATGTGCCGGGCAAAATTCAGTAATGTTTCCTTCTGTTTCTGCCCCATCCGTTCGGCGGCGAGACCTGCGGCAAGCGACTCAAGCGCGCCTCGAATTTCCAAAAGCTCTTGAATGTCATCCACCGTATATGTTTTGCAAAAAACACCACGGCCGGGAATACGTTTTACAAGGCCTTCAGCTTCGAGCCAGCAAAGAGCCTCCCGAATTGGAACCGTTGTCAGCTCAAGTTTTTTTGCCAGCTCGCGCTGATCAATCCGATGTCCAGAAGAAATTTCACCCCCGTTAATCATTTCGCGGATCGCTTCGCGAGCGTATTCTGGTGCGGATTCCAGATTCATTAGACTGCTGGGGGCTTTTTTTCGCACTTTTTTCTTCGCAGGACTCATTAACTGACCTCTCATTCTCAAAAATATAAAATTCAGCTTATCACTATCGAACGAATTCGATCACATGTATTTATGATATTATTACAGATATAAAATACCCACAAAAGCCTAAACTTTACTCCTTCCAATTATAATTCAGACAGCGCCTCGCCCCTAACGGGACGAACACCGTCACACTGAGAATGATATCCGGCAGTGAAGAAGTTGAAGCCGGCTGGATCTCCATCATGTCGTATTGAGATCACAAAAAAACTAACTGTCGACCGATAAACGATATCCCACGCCCGGTCATGCAATTGCACCGCTTGGCCACATGCCTTTGCGTTACTCCGAATATGTTGTTAACTCAATCCAGCAGATTGCCTTTGCCCCAGCTCGATATCTCAAAGCAATATTTACAGGCCCGTCGATGCCATCCAGCACTGTGCCAGGCACCCGGAAGGCTGCTGTATTTGCGGGATTGCACAAAGCATACCGGAACGGCGAATTAAACGGTTCCTGATTATCAGCAATCGCCGCCACAGTCACTCCATTGATCTTCGCCTGCAAAGAGGAAGAATCAACTGCATCGGCGGCCTCAACCCGCAGTCGCATCACCGACGGCCAGCTGTTGGTTCCCGGCTTTGGCGCATAGAATTTAAAAGTCTGCCAACTGTTGCTGACATCTAGCGGTAGCTGCATGCACTTACCACCGGCAGCATCCGGGAAGTCGATGACATGTGGAGACCGCATGTAATAATAAATATCCGAATTACTGCTCTTCCCATCAACCCTCAGCCCGACCTCTTTTACAAGACGGTACGGCCCGACACTGACCTCTGGATCTTTATACACTGCCTCATAATATGGAAAATTAAACAGGTAAACTCCATCCGCGCTCTGGCGGTTCGCCAGATACGCCCCGGACACAAGCTGTTCATCCGTTGTCCGTCTGTTCTGCGTATAGTTTTTACCATTTATCTGAACATTGCGGAATTCACTGTTATACGTCAGTTCCGAAATAAAGCAAACGCCCTCGCCCGCAAGCACCTTCAACGGGGCGCAATCATGTGTCGACGAACCATCCCTGAAATAAGAAGCAGGATACCACTGCCGCTGACTGCTCATGACAAAAACATCCACACCACTCAAAGCCCATTGCTGAATATCAATTCCCAGTCGGCTCCACTCTGTTTCGGCAAATGGAATCCGCACGGAAATCTGCGGCACAAAGCCGTATGCATTGTGATACGGACCGTCTGCATACTTACGTACTTCACAAATGAAATTTGTCATGATATTCAATCGCTGCTCAAATGTGGTCGTATCAGGATTGAAGAGATAAGGAAGGCGCATAAAATCCAACTGGATACCGTCCATCTTATGATTCTTCATAACATCGCGGATAATTTCCAATTTATGGGCATATACACACCTCTTTAAGCCGTTGGAATCATCTCCCGTAAGGATCCAGTTTTTGCTGTAGTCGAAAAGATATTGAATACTGGAACCAGTGGCCGTCAAATTTGAGAATACTCCTATTTTCGAATCAGGATGCAGCCAGCGGAAAAATGACAGCTGCGGATAGATATTAAGGTTCCGGTACGCATTGGTGTAAATCTGCATGGTATCGTGATCAAACAGGTTATCCGTATCCCGCAAAAAGATATGACCATCGTTCATACGGACGGAGACAAAGAATTTTATGGACGGGTTAACATTGCTGATCACATCCCGGACATCATCAATCGGATCCCGACCCATTCCTTCCGGCGCCTCCCGAATATAATGAAGAAGCGGAATATTTTTCGTCAGGACATTGCCGAGAAAAGTTGCCCGTTCCCAGAATTTTTCATGTTTAGAGAGTGAATAGTAGTCGGATTTATAAAACAGAACTTCTCCTAAACCGGGGCAGAATACATACGTATCAAGACCCTCGTTTGTTGCGATATGAGTAACCGCCGCCGTCAACTTCTCAATGTTCATATGCCCGTTAGTCTGCGGCGAGATATACTCATTGTACGCATTCGGAATATTCATGATATGCGTGTAATCATCGTCGATCATGACATTCGGAACGTGACTGCCGGGACCGACCCGAACACTCAGTTTTGGAGTATTGCTTCTATTCCCCTTCTCGTCACAAGCATTAGCATAATAATTATATTGCCCTGACGGAATATCCTGTAGATTGCAGGAAATAACATGACAGCCGGACTTTAGACCGGTCAGAGAGACTACTGTATGTTCTGAGCGCTGAATAAATTCATTCCCCAGTGGGCCATCGAAACAAAATTGTATCTGGGTTAAGTCATTTTCCGGATTTGTCACAGTAACCGCAAGAGATACCTCACCTGCCAAAACGCAAGGCGTGTCTGGACTTTTAAAGCTAATCGTTGGCATTATACTGGCGCACAACCCTGCATCCGGTAAATTCAGCGAGAACACCAACAAAAGGAAATATGGTTTTATAGTGTTCCCGTTTACCAAACCTTTAATCCGCTTTTTTCTCTTCACTTTTTCCTCTTTGATAAAAATGCGACACGCCGAAACTGCTGTTTTCAGCTTTGATGTAACAAGCTGGCAGAAACACACTAAGAGTTACAATTCGGGTTTCTCCTCGCCACTTTTAACCCGTCTTTCGCTATTCGACCCTGAAAACACCTTTTTTCGAGGGGGTGACAGGCATTTCACCCTTTATTTGCAGGGGTTCGTGTTCCAAAACGGGCTGTAGTGAAGACCTTGCCGGTTGACGGCTTGATTTTCTGTGGAAAAATCGAGTCATGTACTTGAGGGTAACCAAGCGAATCAAAGACGGGAAAGAGCACCGCTACTGGAGCGTCGTAGAAAGTGTACGAACCCGTCAGGGCATACACCAACGACCCTTGCTCTATCTGGGAGAACTCAACGACAGTCAAACAGCGCAGTGGTGTTCCGCTCTGGATGTACTGGATGAATCAAATCATTCCGTCAAACAGATGAGTCTGTTCCCCGAAGACCGTACGCCGCCGCCTGAGGTATCCAATCCGGTTCAGATCCGGCTCTCTCAGATGACGCTACGCCATCCCCGCCAGTGGGGTGGGTGCTGGCTGGCGATGGAACTGTGGAACCAATCATGCCTATCCGATTAACACAGGTTCCTCTGTTTTTAAGGCGTTTGTATACCCCCCTGTCGCGCGAAAAGGCGTTTCAAACAGCACCAACCTGTGTCAATCGGATAGGCAGGGAACCAATTAGGGTTCGATTCATTCTGGGCGCCGCGTCTTCCCGATAGCCGCAAGGGTACCGGCTGGCTGAGCGTACTTAAGACGCTGGTGAGTTACCGTCTGTTGGATCCGGGCAGTGAATGGCGGCTGCATCGCGATTGGTTTAAAAACAGCGCCATGGCCGACCTGCTGGGTGAAGATGATTCGGTTGCGTCCAAGGACACGCTCTATCGCTGTCTCGACAAACTCTGTGAGCATAAAAGTGCTCTGTTCTCCTTCTTAAAAAACCAGTGGAGCCTGTTGTTCAACGCCTCCTATGACGTGCTTCTCTACGACTTGACCAGCACGTACTTCGAGTGCGACGTGCCCGAAAACGCCGACGGGCTTAAGCGTTTCGGCTACAGCCGCGATAAACGGCCCGACTGCGTGCAGGTGGTGATCGCGCTGATCGTGACCCCAGAGGGCTTTCCGGTCGCTTACGAAGTGATGCCCGGTAACACCTCGGATAAAACCACGCTACCAGACTTTCTGCGGAAGATTCAGGCGCAGTACGGCAAAATGAACCGGCTCTGGATCATGGATCGGGGCATCCCGACCGAAGAAGCCCTTGAACAGATGCGAGCCGAGGGGGCTAGCTATCTGGTTGGAACGCCGCGCGGTCGGCTGAGCAAGCTCGAAGACCAACTCTTCGCCGAACCCTGGAAAAAAGTACAGGAACAGATCGAAGTCAAACTCGCCCGCGACGGCGGGGATCTGTATGTGCTCACCCGCAGCGCAGGGCGCTGCGACAAAGAGCGCTCCATGCGTCGGCGCAAGCTCAAGAAGCTCTGGAAACGCCTACATGAAATCCAGCAGATGAAAAACCAGAAGCGCGACGCCCTTTTACTGCGTCTTGGAGCGGCCAAACAGGACGCCGGCAAGGTATGGGAGCTGGTGGACATCGCCCTCCCTAAACCTCGGCAAGTGGTCAGCCCAGAAACGTTCAGCTTTCGCCTCAACCGGCAAAAGTTGCGCAAAGCCCGGCGAGGTGAAGGTACCTATCTGCTGCGCACCAACCTCACGGCGGGGAACCCTGAAGAGCTGTGGAAGCAATACATAGTGCTCACTGAAGTCGAACAGGCCTTCAAGGAACTCAAGAACGATCTGGATATCCGTCCGGTCTATAATCAATGAGTTGACCGGATCGTGTCGCACATTTTCGTCAGCTTCCTGAGCTACTGCCTGCAAGTCACGCTCAAGAAAAAAGCCAAGGTAAAAGCGCCCGGACTGACGCCGCGCGCCATCCTCGAAAAGT
>JBBQSL010000018.1:0-30910 GCA_038213895.1 Kiritimatiellales bacterium
TGGGTTTCGTCGGAGAGTTGGATCAGCTCGTTGAGGTGAGTGAAGGAGAGCCGGTGGATCAATTGTGGAGTCACTGTCTCCACAATCTGAGATTCGGGAGTCACTGACTCCCGAATTGGACTGGGCGACGGAGGAAGCAGGCTCAAGAGGTTGGCAAAACCCGTCTGAACCAGAGATTTGGGAGTCAGCGACTCCCAAATCCGTGGATAAACTTGGTAGAGCTGCCGGTAGCGACGAAGCTCTCGGGGCGTGACCCTTGGCAATCGCTGGCTGGCAAGGCGTTGAGCGAGGGTATCCATGAGACACTTGCCATAGGCTGCCCGGTCTTTGCCCATCTGCTCAAACTCCACGATCCGATGTCCAATGAGCCAGTTCCGCAAGGTCAGCGCAACATTGACGGCTTTGGCGGCAAAATCCTGCGTCTGCTGATGGATGTGAACGATGGAAGATACCAGCGAGTCAAAGTCTCCAGAAGCAGCGGGCGGCGTTGTTTTTTTCTTACTGCTCATACGCATTGAGTCCTGAGATGTCGCGGCCTTGGGCGCGTTTGCTAAGAAGCGGCAGGAGGTCGTCCATGAGGGCGAGTTCGCCGGCGGCGGCAGTTAGCCGAAAATTTCGGATAACTGAATCCTCCTGTAACTCGCTGGCTAAGTTGGTGGTGTCGTTCATTATTTATCCAAGGTGTCCGGTTTTTTCAATGCCTTTTTTTCTTCGGTGGTCAGTCGGCGCTCGACTTTTTTGACATCTTCGGCAGGCGGTAGGCTTTCGGGACGAATACCGCGATTCAGCAGGGTTTGACGGACGGCTTCGTTGTTGGTGAGCATGATGTCGTCGATCTCTCGTTCAGCTCCCTTGGCCAGTTGGATCATTTTGTTGACGTCAACAAAATGATCGGAAACCGCGTGACCTGAGACTTTGCAAGCGGTTTTCGCCTTGGAAATGACGGTCTGGTTGAAGTTGCGCCACTCGGCATAGCCGAGAAGTTGTTGCAGGTCGCGAGCGAGCCAGTATTCAACACCACTCTCAGTCTGCTGAGCGTGGCCCTCGAAGGTTTCGGTCAGGGTGCTAATCAGTTCAGTTTTCATGCGTTCATCCTTTGCGTCTTGAGCGAAGCGGGCGTGAGTACAAAACTATTGAGGCCGGCTTGAATTCTAAACCCATCGAATTCGATGGGTTTAATTGTGGCAGATTCGCCATTATTAAATCTTGATTCGTAAGCACTCAATCCTGAGATGTCACGGCCTTGGGCACGTTTGGTGAGGAGGAGAACACGATAGTTGTGGGTGTGTTTCATGAGTCGCTGTCTATCGGGTCTGGGGTGGTGCCTTGTTCAAGTTTCATCAACTGCGCATCGAAATCGCTCACAAACAAGCGATCCTGGACGATGCGATATTTTTCAAACTCGCTTTCGGCGTGGGCATGGGCGATCTCGGCGGAGACCTTGCCAGCGTCTTGTAGGATTTCCCGGTCCGTCGCGGCGATAAATCGGTTGAGGCGGGTTTCCCAGTCCTGCATGGTCATGGGGATTTGCCGCATAGCCATGTCCTCCGCCACATCGAGGTAAGCGGAGACGAGGCGTTGGAGTTGCGCCACTTCGCTTTCCATGAGGTAGTTCTTGGCCACCACGACATCGAATTTTTGGATTTTCCCCTTCGGTGCGGCCTTCCAGGTGTTGAGACCCATGCGATCCTTGGCGGCATCGGCACGCGAGAGGATGACCTCCGCTGCGGTTTGGCCGTGAATGGCCCAGTGCAGTTTGTTTTGAACGGTTGCAAAGAAGCGCTGGGTGGCGGCGGCGGTGACGTCGTAGTCGATGGACGTGGCGTAGATGTCGGTGATTTTCTGATAGAACTTGCGCTCGCTCAGGCGGATTTCCCGAATGCGCTGCAACTGTTCTTCAAAATACTTCTTGGTTAGAATGGATCCGTCGTTTTTTAGACGCTCGTCATCCATCGCAAAGCCCTTGATGGTAAATTGCTCCACGATGGTGATGGCCCATTTGCGGAACTGCACCGCGCGCTCGGAGTTGACCTTGTAGCCCACGGCGATGATGGCAGCGAGGTTGTAATGCTGCGTGTTGTAGGTTTTGCCGTCGTCGGCAGTTATCCGAAAATATTGGATAACTGAATTTTCGTCTAACTCATTGTCGTCGAACACCTTTTTGAGATGGTAGCTGATCGTTCTGACATCTACATCGTAGAGAAGCCCCATCATTTTCTGGGTGAGCCAAACGTTTTCATCGGCGTAAACTGCTTCAACGCCGCCTGCGCCTCCGGCGGCCACAAAGGTCAGATATTCCGCCGCCGATGAACGGATCAGGGAGGTTTCTGCCGCGGGTTTATTCTGTTTTTTCTTATTGGTCATAAGCACTCAGTCCAGAGATTTCGCGGCCTTGGGCACGTTTGGTGAGGAGCGGATGAAGATCCTCCATGAGGGCGAGTTCCTTTTGAGTGCGGGCTTTCCAGCCGAGGCCGAGCGGGCCCATGAGGTCGCCCAATTGCTCGCCATCGAAAATCATGCGCTGGAGAATGCCGTCCACGAAGGCTTTCAGGGCGGCGGTTTCGAGGCCGTGGCGCTGGGCGAGGTCGGAGATTTCCTTAGCCTGTTTCTCGGCTTTGAAGCGCTGGTAGCCCTCGCGGATGCTCGTTTCACTGAGGCCTTCGCCCGCCTTCAGCGTGCCGATATATTCAGCGATCTCTTCGCGCTCGTTCATGAACTTGGCATCGGACTGGATGAGGCCGACGAGTTGCTCGCGGGTCATCTTCGACTTGCCCGGCCCTTTGGCCGAGAATTTGGCGATGAGGCTCATGATGTAGTCGAACTCGCTGACGGTGTGATTCGCGCCGTAGCGGGCATTGTAGTCGGCGAGAATGACCTTGAGGGCTTCCTTTTTGCGCTCAATTTCTTTCCTCTTTTTCTCCGCATCTTCGCCGGCTTGAATGGTGTATTCGCGTGATTCTTGCGGCAGGTCTTCCTGGATCTGCTTCACATCGGGATTGCCCTCGGCTGGCGGGGAAAAGACGCAGGCGATGTTCAACGGCCTGAAGTCGGGATCGATGGCCTGCTTTTCTGCCTGAAGAGTTTGGAAAAGGCTGTGGTATTCAATGGCGTCATTGATGGAGGCGGTGGCGAACAGCGCATTGAACCGGCGTCCGGCGGTAGCCGCGTCGTGTTTGGTGAGGATGGCCTCGATCACGGCGGGCTTGGTCGGTGCTGGGAGCGCCGACGTCCCCGTCGGCTTAGTGGAGAAAGATGCCGACGAGGACGGCGGCGCTCCCGGCTTGTAGTAATCCACGTGGAAACGCAGGACGTTCGCGTCGTCTATAGCGTGGGTGATCGTATAGGCGTGGAGCTGCTTCTGGAAAAGGTCTTCCGTGGTCTGCATGGAAGCCTGCTGTCCTTCGATCTTCTGGTAGCTGGCATTCTCCGCAAAAATGGGGGTGCCGGTGAAGCCAAAGAGTTGGGCCTTGGGGAAGAATTCCTTGATCACCTTGTGGTTGTCGCCGAACTGGGAACGGTGGCATTCGTCGAAGATAAAGACGATGCGTTTGTCACGCAGCGGCAGTAACTGCTCCTTGTAGGTCGGTTGGGCGTTCTTCCGCCGCTGCTTGTTGCGCTTGCTGTCTTCATCCAGCGCGAGGCCGAGTTTCTGGATGGTGGTAACGATCACTTTGTCGGCGTAGTCGTCGGAGAGCAGACGGCGGACAAGGGCGGCGGTGTTAGTGTTTTCCTCCACGCAGCCTTCCTGAAATTTGTTGAACTCCTCGCGGGTCTGCCGGTCGAGGTCCTTACGGTCTACGACGAAGAGGCATTTCTCGATGTCGGGGTTGTCCTTGAGGAGTGTTGAGGCCTTGAAGGAGGTGAGCGTCTTGCCGCTACCGGTGGTGTGCCAGATGTAGCCATTGCCGCAGTTCTGGTGGATACAGTCGCCGATGGCCTTGACCGCATAGATTTGATACGGGCGCATCATCATCAGTTTCTGCTCGCTGGCGATGAGTACCATGTAGCGGCTGATCATCTGACCGAGGGTGCATTTGATCAGGAAGGTCTCAGCGAAGTCGTCGAGGTGGGTGATCTTTTTGTTATCCTCGCTGGCGAACTGGTAGATGGGTAGGAAGCGTTCGTCTTGATTGAAGGCGAAGTGGCGGGCGTTATTGTTGGCGAAGTAGTAGGTGCTGTCGCGATTGCTGACGATGAAGAGCTGGAGAAAGCAAAGCAGCGTCCGGGTGTAGCCATTGCCGGGGTCGTTCTTGTAATCGACGATCTGCTCCATGGCCCGGCGCGGGTTGATGCCAAGGGTCTTCAGTTCGATCTGCACGACGGGAACGCCGTTGATGAGGAGGATGACGTCATAGCGATGGTGGCTGTTGTCCGTATTGCTGCGGAGCTGATTGACAACTTCGTAGGTGTTTTTGCACCAGTCCCTGATATTAACCAGGGTGTAGTTGAGAGGCGTGCCGTCGTCGCGGGTGAAACTGTTGCGTTCACGGAGGGTGCGGGCAGCGGTAAATACATCCGAGGTAATAACTTCCTCAAGCAGGCGCGAAAACTCACTATCCGTCAGACTGACGTGATTCAGAGTCTGGAATCTTTCACGAAAGTTCTTTTCGAGAGCGCCGCGGTCGCAGATATCTGAGCGATAGTCGTATTTTAGATTGCAGAGTTTTTCAATAAACTGTTTCTCAAGTTTACGCTCTGAGGAAATCATGGTACTCATTTGCCGACTCTTCTCGTTCTGTTGTTACTTAAAATTTCATTCTCTTGTAACGGCACATTTATTATCTGAGAGTACCCCTCGCTCGGACGGAAGACAATCAAATGAGAGTTTGGGTCAAAATAATTTTGGACAAAATAATTTTTTAAAAAATCAGAAGTCGGAGGAAAAAAGCGGAGGACGGAAGACGAGGACCGGGCAGACAGGAATGTCCGCCGCACATGAACGTTCAACAGCAGGGAAAACGCGGCCACCGACCGCGCCCACAGAAGAGAATAACAGCTTCGGTCCGCCCACAATTCATTGAGGCCTCCTTGGAGTGCGTGCGGGAAGAGGTATTCCGCGCCACGTCGCCTTGCGTCCTATCGACAAACGGTATTCTGTGCGGCGGCAAGAATACCACAGGAGAGCGGAGCTGCGCGTTGCTTATCTCCTTGAAACAGAGCGGTGCCGCCCGCTGGTTGTCCCCGCACTCTAAAAGAACATCTTCAGAATGCGACCCGACAATTTGGCGGGCCAATCATGAAAAAAACTCCCCGCTCCCAATTCGTGTTTTTCGCGTCCATTAGCGGTTAAATTCGATTTATTCCGCCATAAAAACGGTCAACCAGACGGTGCGATCTTTTTCTGCCGTTTTTTCGACGCGATGACGCGTTCTCGCTGGAATATAAAGATAATCCCCTGACCGCATCGCGACGTGCCGCTCTTCTATCTGGATTTGTGCGGACCCTTCCAGCAATAAAACCCATTCATTTTCCGGCTGATCATACCAGAATCCGTCTGGTGAGCCTTGCCCAAAGGATACAATCCGCTCAATCCGCACCTTCTTTGCGGTCAGCAGTTCTGTAATAACTTCCTGCGCCGCCTTTTCAGGGATCCGGTCAAATAGGTTTTGCATCTGAGCAGGATAGCAGGATTCTCCAGGTTAAGGGGGAAAATGTGATTGGTGTTTTTATGAGGTGACATCAATCTTTGTCAGAATAATTAGGATCAGAATGATTGAGGAACCAAGACTGCACCGCATTCGAACAATTCCAAAGCCTGATCATGCTGGCAGTTTTCATCAGAAATCTTTTTTTAAATTATTTTGTCCATAATTATTTCAATCAAAGTTCCTCCTCTGATTGCTAATCGAGATTAGGTGAAAGAACGTTTCTGTTTTAAATCCGGTAAATCCTGTTATCCTGTCAAAAGTTTTCCGGACAATAGAAAAAGGAACGGGTTTGGATGCAGGTGAAAAAACAATATGATGTCATTGTAGTCGGCGGCGGACACGCCGGTTGCGAGGCCGCACTGGCATCAGCACGGCTGGGCACAAACACCCTTCTTTTAAGTATTGATAAGAAATTTATTGGTCGAATGTCGTGTAATCCTTCAATTGGAGGAATTGCTAAGTCTCATATTACGTGTGAGTTAGATGCATTAGGTGGTGAACAGGCACGTAATACAGATTTTACTGGAATTCAGTTTCGCACTTTGAACACCCGCAAAGGACCAGCGGTTCAGGCCTTTCGCGCTCAGTGTGACAAAGACCTCTACCCTGCCCGCTTGCAGGTGGTCATGGCGCAGCAAATCCAGCTGGATATTCTTGAGGGTCTGGCGGGGGCCATCTGGACTGAAGCCGGAAACCTTCGCGGCATCATTTTAGAAACCGGAGAAAAAATTGCGGGGAAGGCCGTGGTTCTAACCGCGGGGACCTTCATGCGCGGACGCGTCATGATTGGACAAACGGTCATCCATGAAGGCCGCTGGGGCGAACGGGCGGCCGATGACATTTCCACCTCGCTAAAAAACCTAGGGTTTGAACTCGGGCGGATGAAAACAGGAACGCCGCCGCGATTACATAAAGACAGCATTGATTATTCAAAAATGGCAATTCAACCCGGCGATGAACCGCCGCCATTTTTTTCTCAAGCGGCGCGCCTAGATTATCAAAAGTTCCACGTGGAACAACTGGCCGCTATTCACAACGAAGTTCCACGTGGAACAGCGTTACGGCCATGGTCGCCTGGAACCGACCAAATGCCATGCTGGCTGACGCACACAAACGAGCGAACCCATCAAATCATCGCCGACAACCTGAAAAAGAGCTCTTTATACGGCGGATTAGTTGAGGGAACTGGCGTGCGCTATTGTCCGTCTATCGAAGATAAAATTGTTAAGTTCCCACAGCGGACTTCGCATCACATTTTTATCGAGCCCGAAGGGCGCAATAACGTGCGCATCTATCCCAACGGCACCTCTAACAGTTTGCCGGAGGATATTCAGCACGAAATGATCCATTCGATCCATGGCTTGGAAAAGGCTGTGTTTATCCGTCCGGCTTATGCCATCGAGTACGACTACGCACCGCCGACCCAACTTTTCCATACTTTAGAAACAAAAAAGGTCGAAAATCTATATTTCGCTGGCCAAATCAATGGCACAACCGGCTATGAAGAAGCCGCCGGACAAGGCTTTGTGGCCGGTGTCAATGCGGCGCGCAAGGTGCTCGGTTTGTCGGAGTTTATTCTCGGCCGCGACGAAGCCTATATTGGTGTTTTGATCGATGATCTAGTTTTAAAAGGCACCGATGAACCCTACCGGATGTTTACCTCGCGCGCCGAGCACCGACTGACGCTTCGTCAAGATAATGCCTGGTTCCGGCTGCACGCCCGCGCCAAAGAACTAGGAATTGTTTCGGCTGCCGATTTGGCCGGAACCGAACAGATGCAAATTCAGATCAATCAGGAAGTCGAGCGGTTGCGGAAAAAGTTCCATGCCGGAGCCTCACTGGCGCAGATTCTCTGCCGACCGGAAAGTCATTATGCCGAGTTACCGGGCGACAAGCCGGATCTTCCGTCCGAGGTGATTGCGCAGGTTGCGGTGCTGATTAAATATGAGGGCTATATCAAGCGCGAGCAGGGACGTATCGTTGATTTCCAAACCTTAGAAAAACAGCGCATCCCAGCGGACTATAATTATGATGCCATAACCGCGCTTCGATTTGAGTCGTGCGAAAAGCTAAAGAAAATCCGGCCGGAAAATCTGAGTCAAGCTTCGCGGATCTCCGGGGTCAATCCGGCAGATATTTCAATCTTATCGGTTTGGCTAAAAGCTGGGCGGAATACTGAACAAGTAATACGGAATTAATTTAATTCATATCAATTGCTTTAAACACAAAGGCACTAAGTACACAAATCTTTGTGCTCTTCGTGTCTTGAGCGTAAGCGGGTGTTTAAATATTATTTAAGCCAATGGGGTATCAGTCGACTTGGCGTGCGTGCGGACGGCTCGGCGAGCCATCCCTACCCAGATGAATAAATACCGATCTTCAAACGCGCTGGGTATTATTCCTTACGCTTCTTCTTTTTCTCTTCCAGATCGGGCCGGGGGCGAGGAACAAATTTTAAGTCAATCGGTGCGCCTTCTAGTCCAAATGCTTTGCGGATCTCATGATCCAGATACCGTTTATAGGATGATGTAGCACGTAACGTATTGTTTACAAACAGTTTAACACGAACAGGTTTAACGCCTGCCTGCGTTGCATAATAGATTTTCAAGGGGCGGCCACCAACACTGGGTGGCGGATTTTTCTGAATAGCGTCCTGCAAAATCCGGTTGAGTACGCCGGTGCTGAGTTTAAGTTGCACTTGGTCGGATATATAATCGATCATCTCAACGGTCTTACGAATGTTATAACCGGATTTTGCCGAAAGAAATAGTAGCGGGGCGAAGTCGAGAAACTGCATTTCCTTACGTAGCGCCGGTTCGTATTTGGTTTGCGTTACGGATTCCTCCGCTTCAGCCAAGTCCCATTTATTAATAGCCAAAATGCAGCCCTTTTGCGCTTCAATGATTTTTGCCGCCAGTTTTTTGTCCTGAAGTTTAGGGCCTTCCGTGGCATCCATCAGCAGAACAACGACATCCGCACTTTCGATGCTCTCTTCAGCGCGAAGATTGCTGTAATGCTCGACGGCCCCCGAAAGGCGGGTGCGCCGGTTAATGCCCGCCGTGTCGATCAGCAGATAATGCCGCGCATGAGGCCCGCTGCCGATGGTGAACGGAATTTCAATACTGTCGCGCGTCGTGCCGGGAATTTCGGAAACAATTACGCGTTCGCTATTAAGTAACCTATTGATATACGATGATTTACCAGAATTTGGCCGCCCGACGACCGCCACGCGAAGCGGTGTGCGTTTTTCTCTCGGCGGAGCAGGCGGAAGTTTCGCCATAACCACTTGGAGAAGGTCGTCAACCCCGCGATTATGCAGTGCAGAGACCGCGAAAACAGGGAAGCCGAGTTTGGCAAACTCCGAGGCCTGTTCATCGCGAGCTAGCGCATCGGCTTTATTTGCGGCGATAAAAACCGGACGGTTCGCGCGGTGGAGCAACCGGGCGACTTCTTCGTCCATCGGAACAATCCCGGCGGTGATATCTACCACAAAAATAATGGCGGCGGCGTCTTCAATAGCCACGGCAACCTGCTTGTTGGTGCTGTCGATGATAACGTTATGTGCGGAGCCGGAATCCATGCTCGCCAAACCGCCGGTGTCGATTACATCGAAATACTGTTCGTTCCAAACCGCCTCACAAACAATGCGATCACGCGTCACACCGCGCTCTTCGTGTACAATGGATACGCGCCGACCAACGATTCGGTTAAACAGCGCTGATTTTCCGATGTTCGGGCGGCCCACGATAGCCACCGTTCTATTTTGTTCTGCGACACTCATTCTCAACACCTTTATTTATTCCGAAACACTAAACCCAAAATTCGAAACAAATTAAAAGGCATGAAATTCTAATTTTCAAATTTTATATTCGGCTTTCGAAATTCCTCCTGCAAGGCAAGGGAACGCACATTGAACGGGTTGCGGCTTGCAAAAGCAACCCTCTTCGTATAAACAGTATCTAGATTGAATCTAAACAAAGGAGAATTCCATGGCTCAGATCACGTTTAAAGGTTCACCCATTAAGACAGCAGGGGAGCTCCCTGCCAAAGGAATCAACGCCCCAGACTTCACGCTGGTTAAGCAGGATCTCACAGAAACTGTCCTTGCTGATTATAAAGGAAAGCGGCTGGTGCTAAATATTTTCCCCAGCATTGATACCGGGGTATGCGCCATGTCCGTCCGCAAATTCAATGAAAAGGCCGCTGCATTAACAAATACCGTCGTGCTTTGTGTTTCTATGGATTTGCCATTTGCTCAGGGCCGCTTCTGCGGAGCTGAAGGAATCAAAAATGTTGTCACCGCCTCGGCCTTCCGTTCCCCATTTGGAGATCATTATGGCGTGATTATCGCCGAGGGGCCGCTGGCCGGTCTTTTTTCGCGCGCCGTAGTCATCATTAATGAAAGCGGAAAAGTGATCTATACCGAGCAAGTTCCAGAAATCGCTCAAGAGCCGAACTACGACGTTGCGCTTGCCACTCTTAAATAAGGAGGCGACATGAAATCCATTTTTTCGGCGGTCGCTGGGTTGTTTGTGGCCGCCGGGTCGGCTTTTGCCGCAGGTTCGGTGTACGACTTAACCGTGGAAAGCATTGAGGGGAAGCCGCAGCCTCTTTCCGCTTATAAAGGGCAGGTTCTACTGATCGTTAACACGGCCAGCAAATGCGGATTTACTAAGCAGTATGCACAGCTTCAACCGCTGTACGAAAAATACAAAGAAAAAGGCTTTGCGGTACTCGGCTTCCCTGCCAATAACTTTATGGGACAGGAGCCCGGAACCAACGAGGAAATCCAGCAGTTTTGTACAACGAAATTCAACGTTACTTTTCCGATGTTTGGAAAAATTTCCGTGAAGGGCAAAGACATTCATCCGCTCTATGCCTGGCTGACGGCACACCCGAACGGTGCGCCGGTTTCGTGGAACTTCAATAAATTCTTGATCGGTCGTGACGGAAACCTGATTGCACACTTCGGTAGCCGCACGGAACCGGACGCTGCAGAGTTGATTGCGGCGATTGAAAAAGCGTTGAACCAGCCATGAAAATACTTTTGCTCAGCCTGTTTGTAATCGCAATCGCCGGAACCATTCCGGCAGAGGAGAAACTAGTGAAAACCGAAAAAGCCACCTTTGCCGCCGGATGTTTCTGGGGCGTGGAATCTGCATTTCGCCAGCTGACTGGCGTAATAGACACAAAAGTCGGTTATACCGGCGGAGAAAAGCCCGCACCTACTTATAGAGAGGTCTGCACGGGAAATACAGGCCATGCAGAAGCCCTAGAGGTCACTTTTGATCCGGTAAAAGTTTCCTACGAAAAACTACTCGACCTTTTCTGGCGGATGCACGACCCAACACAGGTTAACCGGCAGGGGCCGGACACCGGTACGCAATATCGCTCGGCCATTTTTTATCACTCGCCAGAGCAGAAACTTGCCGCTGACGCGACAAAGGCCGCGCTCAATAAGAGCGGAAAATATAAAAAACCTATCGCTACACAAATTCTGCCCGGTGGGACGTTTTATCCCGCCGAAGAATACCACCAACGCTACATTGAAAAGAATGGCGGACCGGCCTGTCACATTTTCTGATACAGCTCAACACCGGTAACAGGGCAACTCTTGGTTCTTTAAAGAAAAGTTTTACGAAGGTTGACCGGATTCCACACATAAATCATGCGCCAAATTCTATCCACTTCGCCACGTTCGATCACTTCAATCGGTTTGAGATCCCCGAATGCCTGATTTGGCGTGGAGAGCCAACTTGGTAAATACGCCGAGTCAATTATTTTTTTCAGAGCGGAAATCAGGCGGCTTAATTCGTTTAATTCTCTTTTAACAGCCGGACTCAGGGCACGTTTATTGGTCTCCAGATCGGCCAGCAACCTTTCTGAAACAGGCAGAAGTCGGCAGAATGTGCTGCGCGTTATATGAAGCTCCTTGCGCAGTTTTGTGATTGGTGGAATTGGGTCTACGGTTGTTGTACTCATAATGGGTTCCCTGATTTCTGTTTAGAGGATCACCCATGGACGGCAATATGACATGAAAAAATACATGCATAAATGCTTATTCTGGGATCTCAGTTTCATTTAAATACTCAATTCGTTTGTGCCAGTTGCTTACATGAATCGGAATTCGGCTGATGTAGCCCATAGGCGCAAAGTTTTGACAAACGTATATTTAACGCCGACAAGGTTGCTTTTTGCAGGCAAGTGCGTAAATTGTCCGCCCTTATGTCTGGAGTACCTATGAAAAACGAGAAAATACGCAATGTCGCCATTATCGCGCACGTCGACCACGGCAAAACTACGCTAGTGGATCAAATTATTAAACAGGCGCATATTCTACGCGATAATGAGACCTTTCAAACCTGCCTGCTCGACAGCAACGATCTAGAGCGTGAGCGCGGCATTACGATCCTTTCGAAAAATATCAGCATTGTTTATAACGGTGTGAAGATCAACATCATCGACACGCCCGGCCATAGCGATTTTGGCGGACAGGTTGAACGCGTGCTAAACTTGGCCGACGGCGTATTACTGCTCGTAGATGCCGCCGAAGGACCCATGCCGCAAACCCGTTTCGTACTCGATAAGGCCCTAGAGCTGAATCTCAAGCCGGTTGTAATCATCAATAAAGTGGACAAGCCGGATGCCCGCAGCGACGCGGTGCATGACATGGTCTTTGACCTGTTTGTTGAACTCGAGGCCAATGATGATCAGCTCGACTTCCCAATGCTCTACGCCAGTGGACGCGACGGCTGGGCGGTCACCCATCTCGATGACCCGCGCGATTCGATTAAGCCGCTAATGGATGCCATTATAAAATACATCCCGGGCCCGCCGATTAAAGACGGTCCGGTTCAGATGCAAACCACCACGCTGGATTATAACGACTATGTCGGACGTATCGGCATCGGACGCGTCTATCGCGGCACGCTGGATCTGAAAACCCCTGTTTGCATTATCAAGCGCGACGGCTCTGTACGTCCCGTGCAGCTAAAAGAATTACAAACCTTTGAAGGTCTCGGACGTGTAAAAACGGCCAGCATTCCGTGCGGCGATCTCTGCGCCATTTCCGGCATTATGGATATCGACATCGGCGACACCATCGCGCACATAGAACATCCTGACGCCTTGCCGATGATCGCGCTCGATGAACCCACGCTCTCCATGGCCTTCCGCGTCAACGATTCACCGTTCTTCGGTAAAGACGGTAAATATGTCACCAGCCGCCACATCCGCGAACGTCTGCTTAAAGAAACCGAGCGCGACGTAGCCCTGCGCGTCGAAGAAACTGGGGGAGACTCTTTCACGGTCAGCGGACGCGGTGTTCTCCACCTTTCCGTTCTCATTGAAACCATGCGGCGCGAAGGATTTGAACTAACGGTTGCCCAGCCACGCGTAATTTTGCACACTCATCATGGGATTAAAGAAGAACCTATCGAAATTTTGACGGTCGATGTCCCTGATGAATATGCCGGTAAAGCGATTGAACTGATTGGTCAGCGCCGCGGCGAAATGCTTCGTATGGATCAACTCGGCCTGCGCAAAAACATGACCTTCCACATTCCCACCCGCGGATTAATCGGCCTGCGCAGCAAAATGATGACCGCTACAGCGGGCGAGGGGATCATTAATCACCGCTTCTTGCATTACGCGCCGTATACCGGTGAGATTAATCAGCGCAATAATGGCGTTTTAATCAGCATGGGCAACGGATCTTCCGTAGCGTTTGCGATCGACGGACTGCAACAGCGCGGGATCTTCTTCATTGATCCGGGCATAGAATGTTACGAAGGTATGATTGTCGGTGAACACTGCCTTGATAAAGACCTGCTCGTTAATGTGCAAAAAGCCAAACAGCTTACCAACATGCGCGCTTCCGGTTCGGATCGCGCTATGAAAATTGCGCCTGCACAAAAACAAAGTCTGGAAGAAGCCCTTGAATACATTAAAGAGGACGAGCTCGTCGAAGTAACGCCGAACCACGTCCGCTTGCGCAAGCGTTACCTCACCGACAATGAACGCAAACGGATGAAACGATCCATCAGCGATGAATAATCGGTAATTAGCAAATGCAGGGCGTCTTTGCTTTTTAGTGAGTAAGCCAGTACGCGACGAAAATAAGACCAAAGATAAAAAGAGTTCCGCCAGCCATGGCGGCTAATAAGCACCCAGCATACCGGCCGTCCAGTTTATAGCCGATTTCCTGACTCAGCGTATCCTTATACGGACTCAAACCCGGATAATCTCTTCGCCATGGTCTTTTTACAGGCCCTTCCGCCATAACATTGCTCCCATTCGCACTGTAGGAAACCACCTTACAAAAGGCAACTGCTTTATAAGTGCATTCTCGCAGCAGTCAAAACATCTTTAAGCGGAATCCCATTGCTCTCCGCCAGCTGGCAACAGTCGTCATATTCCGGCGTTACCGCACAGATTTTCCCATGACTCGAACTGATTTTTACCCGCACAGGCCCCCACGCTGTTAACACGGTTTCTTCACGCCGCTCCAACACCGTTCGCTGAACCGCATAATGCCGGATACCAATGGTCGTGGTTTCCGTGAAAATAATTTCTTCCGCTTTTTCCCGCAGAGCCACCGGCACCATCACGGAAAGTTTTACCGCCGGACGATTCTTTTTCATCTGAATTGCCGTCAACCAGACATCAAGTGCGCCTATTTTAAAAAGCCGCTGCATTACGTAGTCGAATACCTGCGGATTGCAGTCGTCGATATTCGTTTCCATCAAAACGAGCGATTGCTCATTTTGAAGTTTTACACATCCCAATTCCATACGTAAAACGTTGGGGATTTCCAGATCCCAGCCGCCCGCGCCATAAGCGGTCTTTTCGGAAACAAACCCCACGGGCCGGTCGCCAAACCCATCACAAAGCACGGCCAGCAGCGCAGCGCCGGTCGGTGTGAGCAGTTCCTTTTCTATGTCGCCTTGCGTATAAGGAATACCGGTCAAAAGCTCTGTTGTCGCTGGCGCAGGAATCGGCATCCTGCCATGTGCACATTTAATAAACCCGCAACCGGTGCACAGATTTCCGGCATAAATTTTTTCTACGCCGAGCGCCTCAAGCCCAAAAACCGTTCCAACCATATCAATAATAGCATCCACGGCACCCACTTCGTGAAAATGGATATTCTCCACCGTTGTGCCGTGAACTTTCGCCTCAGCTTCAGCGAGTTTTGTGAAAACCGCGATGCTGCGTTTTTTTACTACGTCGCTAAGCTCGGCCTCGTTGATTATTTTGACAATATCGCTCAGACGGCGGTGCACATGATGTTCGGAGTGATCGAGAAGCACGTCGAAGTGCGTTGCGCAAATCCCGTTTTTCACGACCTTTTCAAATTTCAGCTGATAGCCGGAAATGGGCAGGGCGCTCACCATATCGCGCAATGCTTTTTCCGATAGCCCCGCATCCAGCAGTGCTCCGACAAACATATTGCCGCTAATTCCGGAGAAGCCGGAAAGGTAGAGAATGGAATATTGGAATAATGGAAGATTGGAATGTCGTGATACTTCTGTCTGTACAGGGGTTAATTTTTTCATCTCTTTTTCCAATGCTCCATTATTCCCGTATTCCATCATTCCATTCCTCTTATCTCATCGAATTGATCATGCTCGCAAGCCGCCCCGCACCGAATCCATTATCAATATTCACCACCGCCACACCGGCGACGCAGCTATTAAGCATACCAAGTAGGGCGGCCAGCCCCTCAAAGCTTGCGCCATAACCAACGCTCGTCGGCAAGGCGATTACCGGCTTGGAAACTAACCCACCGACCACGCTAGCCAGCGCGCCCTCCATTCCGGCAGCGACAATAATCACATTGGCACTGCGAATTTTTTCTTCTTGAGCAAACAGACGGTGAATGCCCGCGACACCGACATCAAACACTCGTTCCACCTTGTGCCCCATCAGTTCTGCCGTCAGCGCCGCTTCTTCGGCAACAGGAATATCACTTGTTCCAGCGGTCATCACCAGAATGATCCGGTTGGGATCTGCCGTAAGATTTTCTTTGCGGACGACGATGAGCCGCGCTAGCTCATGATATTCCGCTTCTGGAACCAATTTTTTAACTGCCGCGAACGTTACGGCATCGGCACGTGTCGCTAAAATATTGTGTTTGCCCTCATTCATGCGCACAACGATTTGCGCGACCTGTTCTGGCGTTTTCCCTTGGCAGAAAATGGCTTCCGGCGCACCGCAACGCGTTGGCCGCTGGCTGTCGATTTTCGCAAAACCTAATTCATCAAAACCGGTCATATCTATTCCCCAATGTAGAACGAGCGTCTCGCTCGTTTTCCGCAGCAGCGGATCTGCCAGCGGCAGAAAGCAAGCGAGACGCTTACTCTACGATCTATTCCAAATCCCTGTTCATGCTTCCCATTTTATAACCGGAAAGATCGAGCGCGACATGATTAAAACCCAGCGTTTTTAGTTCTTTTTTAATAATACGTGCAGTTGCCGGTTCCGTCAGCTTTGAAATCCATTCCGGCTCGACCTCAATTCGCGCTGTGGTGCCGTGGTGCCGCACACGAAGCTGTCCTTTACAAAACGGACGAACAATTTTTTCGGCCATTTCAACCTGTTTGAGCCGTTCAGGAGTTAACGGCAAGCCATATTCTAGACGTGAGGCAAGGCAGGCCGCGCTCGGCTTTTCCCACGTTGGCAAATTCCATTGTTTGGAAATTTTGCGAATTTCAGCCTTGGTCAGCCCAGCTTCCTTAAGCGGACTACGAACTCTCTTCAGTTCCGCGACAGCGCGGCTCCCCGGCCGATAATCTTTTTCGTCATCCACGTTGCTGCCCTCAACAATCCAAGGATATCCTTGCGCAACCGCCCATTCGGAAAGTGCCTGAAACCGGATTTTTTTGCAGTAATAACACCGCTCGGCCGTGTTGGCGGTGAAAAGCGCATCGTTAAACTCATCCGTTTCAATCAAGACGTGCCGAACCCCGATTTCTTTAGCTAATCGTACCGTCTCCGCTTTTTCATCGTCCGTGAGCGTGGCGGAAACGGCCGTAACCGCCAAAACATTTTCCACACCGAGTGCACGCACGGCGGCGGCCGCGAGAAACGTACTATCCACTCCGCCGGAAAAGGCCACAACGACTTTTTCTAACGATTGAAGGATTTCCTGTAGATTATTCAAACGTTACTCTCCACCGCTCACGCGGCGACGCAATTCTTTTTTATCAGACTGTTTGTGCTTACCTTCGAGCATTTTATTTTTGGCTCGCCGCGAGCGCCGCCGTTTCTGTCGGCGAACCTTCTCCTGTTCCTGCTGACGTTTGCTTTGTGCGCCGAGCCGTCTTTCCTCGAGTTTATCGCACAGATCGCGCCGGGCGAAAAAGCGGTTAGATCCTTGCAGCCGAGACTCTTGGCATTTGATTTCAATGCCGGACGGTGCGTGGCGCAACTGCACACAACAGGAGGTTTTATTGATCTTTTGCCCGCCGGAGCCGGAGCCGCGAATAAAATTTTCAGTTAGATCGCTTTCAAGAATTCCCAAGGCGGTCATTCGCTCCTGAAGCTTTTCCCATTTATCCGGTGTAATCATGCGAGAAGGAAACCACGAACGGTAGCAGAAGAACAATGGCAAATTATTAAATTCCGGCTTGCAAAGGATTTTGAGATTCGCATACTAGCCCACCTTTCTACTGCGGGTGTAGCTCAGTTGGTAGAGCATCACGTTGCCAACGTGATTGTCGACGGTTCGAATCCGTTCACCCGCTCCATTTTCCTACGGCGTAACGATTTCTACCGTTTCCACCCGCAAGGTCGTTCGACCCTTTTCCAACGGACGGATAATATCGAGATCTTTAACCATCCAGATCTTATCGAACTCTTTCACGCTAACGACCTTGATCTCTTTGATCGTTTTTCCGGAAGAATCTTCTTCTTTCGCGCCGAAAATCCGCCCAGTTTCCTGTTCAATCCAAAGAATCATCCGGCGACCGCCTGGACGAGCGGTAGAAATCACATAACAGTCTCGGCCTAGTTTCTTGTCGGTTCTCAGCGTTTCGGCCTCAAAACTCCATAAAAATGAAAAACTGAGATCATCCCACGTCACGCCCAGCCCATTAATTTCACTGTCTGGATTAAACTCAGCAACCTCTTTGTTGTTTTCCGAATATCGGAATTCGGGGCCGCCCGGCATCCATTGAATTTCCAAACATTGGAAAACATCGGTTTTCTCATCGCGGATACGATAGGTTGCGTTCGCCGGGGTAGCACCCCAGTTAAGATCCATCTCAACCGTCAGCTCTTTTTTGACGAATCCATTTTCAGCACGCTCTTTCAGTGCTCCGTTCATGCGAATCGGCTGCTTTGGAAGCTGTTCGCGGGCAAAATCGAGAACTTTCTGCGCCGGAGGAAGCTCCTCAGCACGAAGTGTGGTAGCTATAAACAAGGCGAAAAGAAGGTAGCGTTTCATGCGGTGAAGTTTAACGTAGTGCCGAATACGCCGCCAGTTCCAAACATTGGAAACTTGCCCGGCATCATTCCCATTAGTAGAATCTTATTCGCGACGACGAGACCGCACGGATAAATCATGCCGCCTGAAGGCGGAACTACATACCATTTCAACCGAAAGCGCAGGTTTGTAGTTCCGCTCATTTTGTCCTTAATTATTTTGATCGGCTTTCTTTGCAGCTTTCTTTGCATCCTCATTGATTCAGTGTTCGGTCTTAGTTTATGGTCTGTGCCATGGCAAAATTTATTATCAACGGCGGCAATATCATTGGTGGAAAATTCTCTCCGCGCGGCAATAAAAATGCAGTCCTGCCCATGCTGGCCGCCTGCACACTGACCGATCAGCCGGTCAAACTCTGCAATGTTCCGGATATTGCCGATGTGCGCGTAATGCTGGAACTGCTGATGTCGCTCGGCGTGTCGGTCAAAAAAGAGGGCGGCTGTGTAACGCTCTGCGCCGCAGGCCTCAAAGGCACCGAACTCGACGAGGAATTCTGCCGGAAAGTGCGCACCTCGATTCTGCTGGCGGGCCCGCTGACCGCGCGGCACGGCTCCGCACTGATTCATTCCCCCGGCGGTGACGTAATTGGTCGCCGCCGCCTCGATACCCACTTTTACGGACTGCGCGCGCTCGGCATCGAAGTCAACGACACCGCACCGTATCATTTTAAACGCAAAGCACTAGTTGGTGCTGATCTCGTGCTGGACGAAGCCAGCGTCACTGCCACCGAAAACATTCTAATGGCCGCCGTGCTCGCCGAGGGCGAAACATCCATTTTCAACGCCGCCTGCGAACCGCATGTACAGGATCTGGCGCATCTGTTGGTAAAAATGGGCGCGGATATCGCCGGAATCGGAACGAATCGGTTGCATATTCGCGGCGTCAAACTGCTCGCTGGTACAGAACACACCGTTCAACCCGATTATATTGAAGCCGGAAGCTTCCTAACCGCCGCCATTGTCACCGGCGGCGCGCTCGAAATACCCAATCCAGGCGACGCGGTAACGCTCAGCGTGCTCGAAAAGGGTTTTGCCAAGCTCGGGGTCACCTGGACCGTCAAAAATGGCACCTTGTGCCAGCCAGCGGCCAAAGATCGGCAAATTGTTTCAGACCTCGGAAACTTTACGCCAAAAATCGAGGACGGCATCTGGCCGTCGTTCCCGTCCGACCTAATGAGCATCCTGATCGTACTGGCGACGCAGACGCAGGGACAGATGCTCTTTTTTGAAAAGCTATTTGAAAGCCGTATGTACTTCGTGGACAACCTGATGGCGATGGGCGCGAACATCATCCAGTGCGACCCGCACCGCGTCGTCGTCAGCGGCAAGTCGCACCTGCACGGCGCGCGGCTGAGCAGTCCGGACATTCGCGCCGGGATGGCCATGCTAATCGCCGCCTGCTGTGCGGAAGGCCGCAGTGTCATCGAAAACGCGCAAGTCATCGACCGCGGCTACGAAGCGATCGACGACCGCCTCCGAGCCCTCGGTGCCGATATCAAGCGGGAAAAATGATCAGCGTTGAATTCAGCGGCGCGGTATTCCGCGTACGCTGGAATTTAGTGTGGCCAGTTCATAATTGCGTGTTCAGAAACTTGTGCAGCTTCCTGCACGTTGCATCAAAGGAGTCTTGTGCATACTCCGAATTGATATGGCGACAAAGAGGTCCGCCTTCCTCATCAACATTCCGTCGGATGTATTCCTCGGGCGGAATGTTGTATTCCTCATTCAAACTAACGGACCGTATGATTTCACCACCAAGCAACCACAGATTGTCCATGTGGTTCCTGATGGTTTTCTTCTTCAAACCCCGATTGATCATGGACACCACGAACGGTCGCATGATGTCGAGTATGTCTTGTCCGTAAGGAATATCTTCTGGCATGCCGTGCCAACGGTCAGGCCATTCAGGAAGGTCTGGACAGATATCTTCGGGTGTCTTCATATTCTCTTTGGCCAACAGTGTTATTAGCCTTACTTCAGTTTTTTAACGGGTCAGATTCATAGCGCCGCGAATCTAGCGCGTCGTTTTAGGGGCGGCAATCCGGAACTGTTTTATTTCTAATTCTTTACACAGCATTTCTATGCTCATCCTTGCGCCGAAGTAGTCCTTATGCAGATTCTGAAGCAGGCCTTATGCGGTGCAGAAAAATCAAAGGGTGTTTTTGCCGCATAAAGCCTACTTCAACTAGAGGTAGAACGTGATCGTCCGCCGACGTTAATAAACTATGGCGGGACAAGCCGAGCACGTTTCCTCCTTCGGCGGATCAGCAAAGCGCGCCCGGCCCTTCGATAAACTCAGGATGGGCGGTCGCGCTCCACCAAAAAAGTAGAGCAAAACGAAAGCAGATGAGGACGACATTATTTAAACGTGCCGCTTCCAGTCTTCGGAAAATCCCGCCCGTCAAATGGCGGGTTTTTTTGTGCCCGCCAGTCCATCTGATAAACGCTTTACCTCCTTTCGTCAGGTGAAGCGTTGCTACATCTTGTTTGTAGCCCCGGTGAACCATTCGCTCCGCTCCAACGCACCCCGCAGGGGAAAGCGGTTGTGCTGTTGCGCTATGAAAACAGCCCCGGACGGCGGCGCCGGTAAAGATCTATGCTGAAACTTCAACGCACACCTTCGGAAACGTTGAAAGCAGCACGGCAACCGTGCCCATAAAACTTGAGAAAACGGAACCAAGCGACTATAAGCAACCCCATGAGCATAACGGAAATTAAAGCAATGAGCCACGCCGAACAACTGCAGACGATGGAACTGCTTTGGGATGTGTTGTGCCAGACAGAAGACGCGCCGCAATCCCCAGTCTGGCATCAATCCGTTCTGGCGGAACGAAAGGCCGGAATCGAGTCGGGCCGCGCAAAGTTCCTGAGCATCGACGAGGTCAAGCGCAGGACTTCCGCATGACAGTTGAACAAGTCCTGATTCTCGATATGCGCCGCAATCCGGCGCGCCTTCGCAGCCAGCTAACCAAGCGGCGGTGAAACACCCCCTTTCCCCAATAGTTGGAAAAAAGGACCCGCGGATTTCGTAGGTGAACGTGATCTTCCTCCTTCGGTGGACAAGCAAAGCGCGCCCGGCCCTTCGGTGAACTCAGGACGGGAGGTCACGCTCCACCAAAATAGAGCCACCGTCCGGTTCGACAAATGCACGGGAACCCTTCTGGTTTTTTAAATAGCCGCTGCCTACACTTTTTTGATAAAGTGCCTACATGAAGAAAAAGCCCGCCATTCAGTACACGATCCGTCAGGTTCCGTAAGAAGTGGATGCCCGCCTGCGCGAGCTGGCGGTAAAGGAGGCGTGCAGCCTGAATTATATGGTGCTGGATGCACTTTCCCATGCTGCCGGAGCAAAAGATTCACCGCTGGTTTTCCACGATCTAGATGCTCTGGCCGGTTCGTGGGTTGAAGACCCCGCGTTTGATAAAGCCATGAGCGCGTTCGAACAGGTCGATGAAGGCCTGTGGAAATGAACGTTCTACTGGATACCAATTTTTACTCCGCCTTTTGCAAGGGCGACGAACAGGCTGTACGCATCATTCAGCAGGCTCGCAAAATCTATCTTCCGTTTGCGGTACTGGCGGAACTGCGGGCCGGCTTTCTTTGCGGAACGAAAGCCCGACAGAATGAGCGCTCATTAACGCTTTTTCTGAATTCAGTCCGAGTCGAGGTGCTGTATCCGAATGAAAATACTACGCATCAATTTGCCTCGATTTTCGCCCAACTCCGGCTACTGGGAAAACCAATCCCCACCAACGATATCTGGATTGCCGCACTGGCGGTTCAATACGATCTAATTCTCTGCTCACGTGACAATCACTTCGTCCTGCTTCCGCAAATCGCCTGCGTCGCCTGATTTTTCGGTTATATTCTGAAGATGTCCTTTTGGAGTGCGGGGACAACCAACGGGCGGCACAGCTCTGTTTCAAGGAGATAAGCAACACGCAGCTCCGCTCTGAAACAAAAAGAGGGCTGGAGCCTGAAGATGAAAAAACTATCCATAAAAAAAGACTAGACAGACTAGTCTCTTCGTGCGACATTTAGGTAGTTATAAATCATGCGGAGGAAATATGATTGCTGTAAAAAATGATCCACCGTGCAGTTGGCAGCTTCAGACGGCCAAAGCTCAATTTAGTCAGGTGGTAAAATGCGCGGTCGATAGCGGGCCGCAACTGATCACGAAGGCGGGAAAGCCTGCTGTCTATATTATTTCCGCAAAGCTATTTGAAACTGAGTTTTCTCAGGGCGCACAAAGCCGAAAAAGTATCTTGCTTGCCTCACCGCACCGCGACACGGTTCTCGATCTGGATCGCGCCCGGGACGATGGCCGTGAGATTGCGCTATGAACATTCTGCTCGACACCTGCGCGATTTCAGAGCTCCGAAAGCCCGAACCTGCAGCCTCCTTCCTCGACTGGTTTAACGATTGTAACGAGCACCTGTTGTACATCTCCGCTGTCACGCTTGGAGAATTGCGTTTCGGAATCGCCTTGCTCGAGGAGGGTGCCCGCAAAAATGACCTGCTCACTTGGTACGCCCAATTGTGTTTGAGCTATCGCGGACACATCATTACGCCCTCGCAGAAAATTTGTGAACTCTGGGGAACGCTGCGCGCTCAGCGAAAACGGCTCGGACAACCATTAGCGATGGCCGATGGACTAATCGCCGCGACCGTGCTGCACGAATCCATGGCACTGGTCACGCGAAACACAAAAGACTTCATGAACCTCGGTATTGAACTCCTCAACCCGTGGGGTTAATAGAAGTCATAGACCGACCTATTATACGCATCATTCCATAGACCATCCGGCGTAAAATTTAATCCATAGACTGGATAATTTTTTGACCGCAAAGCAACAAACCGCGAAGAAGAGGGGCAGAAAACTAGTTCGAAGGTTCCAGATATTGGAAAAATTCGGGAGCATTGTATCAATGGTTGGACCGTTATTTCTTCCCTTCGTGTCTACCAAAATTATGAGTTGGTCGGGTAGAACGTAATCTTCCTCCTTCGGCGGACAAGCCAAGCACGTTTGACGCGAAGGAAAGTAGAGTAAGCGTCACGCTTGCTCCTTCTTGGTATGATTTTTCAGATAGACCGTGCCTGCACTTTTTGGATAAAGTGCCTGCATGAAAAAGAAACCGGTTATTCAGTAACAGAATGAGCACTCGTTAACGCTTTTTCTGAATTCAATCCGGGTCGAGGTGCTGTATCCGAACGAAAACACCACGCATCAGTTTGCCTCGGTTTTCGCCTAACTCCGCCTGTCGGTAGGACACAAAGCGGCGTGGCGCAGAATACCGTGTCCTGCACGCACTCCAAAGTTTGTGTATTCCAGACGGCTGCACGGTGGAAAGCTCTCTGGCGTGGCGAAATAATACGCGAAGGGGGGGGGCTGTGAACTATATATGCGCAGGAAACAGCGCGAAGCCGCCCGCCGACACATCCGCCTCATCTTATACTAACTCACGAATAAAAAGACCAAGGGTAGGGAGCGACCGCCGGGCGCGCCGCACGGTGGAACGGCGCTCCTATTTAGAGCATTTTAAGAAAATGCCATAGCCAGTTTGGCGTGCGTGCGGACGGCTCGGCGAGCCGTCCTTACCCAGATAAATAAAAACTGATCTTCACCAGCAATCAGTATTATTATTCCCATTTACCAGATTCAGAGATAACTCCTTCATAATTCCGTTTATTTGCGCCTGCGCTGGGTTTTTTGTTTTTTATCAAAATAAGTAGGGGCGGATAGTTCTTAGAAGATTCCTGAGCCGTTTTTTGTCTGTTTTTATGATTTAGTTAGATATACTACACTAAAATATATATGTTTTAGACATGATTTTCCATGCGATATTTTATGCGGATAAATTTCTTCTGTTTCTATAACTCGTTGTTTATCAACAACTTATGTATTTATATATATTATTTTAGTTTACTATACTATACGTAATTTGACTAAAATATAATTAAGTTAAATATTATAAAAAAAATATTGCGCGAATGATTTTTTTTGCTAGGCTGTCTTTCAGATGGCAGGGGCTTTATCGCACCGCCAAAAGAATGAACCGTTGGTTACAAAGGATTTTTTCGAGCGATGGATGAGTTATTTAAAGATCAGCTAAAGCGATTAAAGGAGTATCATTTTTTGATCCTTTACTGGGCCGCTGAAGCCGAGGTGCGTGGGATGAAATATAACATCACCAACGCCTTTGATGATTTAAAGGATCAGAACATCACTCGCACGAAGCAGAGTGTGATGGCTTATGTCGAGTCACTCCATCTCCTCTGTTTTATCGATATAAAGGATGAGCGTAATCGAAAAAATATTTATCTGGCGGAATCCGGCGCTAAGGCGCTGGAGGAGCTCGTAAAAAGCAGTAATTTCAAAACAAAAAAATCCAGGTTTATGGAGGGTGGTAAATGAGTATTGGAATCGGTGGAGCAGGAAGCAAGCTGGCCTCGTTGATGGGTTCTGAAAATGCAACCATTGTAAACGTATCACAATCAGAATTAGAAAATACTGAGGCCGCTGACAAGATTATGGCTGTTGCGCACTCTTCGCGCGGACAGTTTCAGGGTGCCGGAAAAAATCCTGAAGTCGGTAAGGCCGCGTATGTCTCTATTAGTGACGAGATCTACGAGCTCATTAAGGGCGATATGGTTTTTACCTCCACAGGCGGCGGAACCGGAAACGGCATTGCCTCTGTTTTGCTTGAACGAATTGCCGCTAAAGACGAAATATCTTTGAGCGATAAAACCGTTTTCGGTTTTATTCTCCCTTATGTGGCTCGAGAAAGCTCCGAGTTCGTTCAAAACACCATTGATTTCTTAATGGGCCCAGTATCAAAAGCAATCGATTCCGGCAATACCGGGAACATCCTTTTGTTTTCAAATAAGTTGAAGTTTGAAGGCCGCCTCGCCGAACATGATTATAATACCATGCTGATCACTAGTCTTAAAAACTTTCTAGCCATTCCACACAAAGGAGATACGCTGGAATTGCTGGACGGACATGTCGATCACGAGGATTTCCGAGTTTATCTCTCGAAGCCTTATTTTAATCATTTCTGCCAGTTTGAATATGCACCAAAAAGCCCGTTTGCCGCACAATTCCGCGAAAATATCAGTCAGATGCTGCTCCCCCCGGAACAGCCGATTGAAGCTATGTTTCTGCTGGAAGTCCCCAATCGCGAAATGACCGCGAACTTTTACGATATCCTCGACTATTTTGCAGAGGATCATGTGACCCCAGCCTATGGTGTTGTCCTAAACCCAGCGATTGAAAAACCGTTGCTGACGTTGTCGGTACTTTATTCCCGTAAACCTAAAGAGCTAGTCGACGACTTCTGCCAGCGGGTCGAGCACATCACCCAGAAGAAATTGAAGAAAACGATCAATCAGTTTGTGACGCTCGAGGATCATCATCTAAATGTGGAAGAAGAAGTCCGCAAGATAGAAAGCGAAGATGAAACTGGCAAGAGTGTACTCGATGTTCTCGGTCGCTTGAAAAAGCTTCGCTAGAGGCTTTTTTCTTATACCAATCCCGCAGGATATTCAAAGGGGAGGGCGTGTTCGCCGAACGCGCCGCACGGTGGAATGGCTCCCCTGCTCAGTCGGCTTGACGTGCGTGCGGACGGCTCGGCGAGCCGTCCCTACCGAGATGAATAAATACCGATTATATTCTGAAGATATTCTTTGGGAGTACGGGGACAACCAACGGGTGGCACCGTTTTGTTTCTAGGGGATAAGCAACGCGCAGCCCCGTTACCGCCGCACGGGATACCGTTTGTCGGTAGTATCCAAAGCGGCGTGGCGCGGAATACCGCTTCCCGCACGCACTCCAGATCAAGTAAAGACAAAGAGTAGGGCGTGTTCGCCGAACGCGTCGAACGGTAGAGAGGCTCTCCTGCTCAGTCGGCTTGGCGTGCGTGCAGACGGCTCGGCGAGCCATCCCTACCCGAATGAATAAATACCGATCTTCACCCGCAATTGGTATTCATCCATTTCTATTTTACGAAGCCTTGACTCAACCCGTTTTATCGGTATGGGCTTTCATTTTAAGCTCTATGTCATGTTCATAGAGGGCATTAAAAACATCGCCCAGGTCGCCATCTACCACACGGTCCAACTTGTAAAGTGTCAGATTAATGCGGTGGTCGCTTAGCCGATTCTGCGGATAATTATAGGTACGAATCTTTTCACTGCGGTCACCCGACCCGACCTGCGAACGCCGCGCCGCAGATTGCTCCGCTTCGATCTGCTGTTGCCGTGCTTCATAAAGTTTTGAACGCAACACGCGCATGGCTTTGGCCCGGTTTTTATGTTGCGACCGCTCATCCTGGCACTGAACCACGACCCCGGTCGGAACATGGGTTATCCGAATAGCGGAGTCAGTCGTATTAACGTGTTGTCCGCCCGATCCACTGGATCGATAAGTATCAATTCGCAGATCTTCGTTTTTGATTTCGATATCTACTTCTTCGGCTTCAGCGAGCACGGCCACGGTCGCTGCAGAAGTATGAATACGTCCCTGTGTTTCAGTGGCAGGAACGCGCTGTACGCGATGGGTTCCGCTTTCATATTTCAGTTTTTTATAAACCATTTCGCCTTCAACTGAAAAAACAACTTCTTTATACCCGCCTGTTTCAGAAGGACTTACATCCAGCACTGAAATTTTCAGCCCATTATTTTCCGCATAGCGGCTATACATGCGATAGAGGTCTCCGGCAAAAATAGCAGCTTCATCGCCGCCGGTTCCGGCGCGAATTTCCATGATAACGTTTTTAGAATCAGATGGGTCTGGAGGAAGCAGGGCAACTTTTACAGTTTTTTCTGCTTCGGGAAGCTTCGCTTCCGCTTCGGCCAGTTCCGCTTCGGCCATTTCACGCAGGTCATTTTCCGTTGAAGCATCTTCCAGCATCACGCGGCTTTCGTCCGCAGTTGCTTGCAACTTCAGAAAGTTTTCAACCGCAACCGCAACGCGCTTCTGATGCGAATACTCGTGCATCAACGCCTGCATTTTCTGGGGATTAGCCGCAACGCCCGGCACCGACATTTCCGTTTCGAGTCCGGCGATGCGTCTGCGCAGGTTTTCCAGATAAGCTTTAGTGATCATAGCGGAACACAAAAAGGCCGGGCCCTGAAAACAGAGTCCGGCCTAAGGTGCGAGTCGTTACTTGCCGTAGCGCTTGCGGAAACGGTCAACGCGACCTTCCGTATCGAGCATTTTAGCCGTTCCAGTGAAGAACGGATGGCAGGACGAACAGAGATTTACATGCATTTTTTTAACGGTCGAGCGAGTTTTCACCAAACTGCCGCACGCACATGAAATTTCTGACTCAGTATATTCCGGATGGATTTCTTTTTTCATTTTGAACCTATTCCTTGCTAAAAGAGCTGGTCTTTTAATCATATGGAGCCCGTTACTGCAAGCCCTTTTTACACGAATTCTGTCGTACGCGACAAAATCCTCCCAAATACTCCAGCAGAACGCATTATTTATCACGCACTACTTTATAATAGATTTCCCCGCCGCGTTCCTCAGTTTGCACGTTAGAATTATTGAGCAGCGGAAAAATCGCCGCTGGATTGACCCCAAAAATTTGCGCCAATTGAATAACGGTAGCGGGATGCCGACGAAGCAATTCGATTAGTTTTTCACTGCTTAAATCAATGGGGGCGTGTGCGTCAGCGACAAACGAAGCAATAACCTCAGCGCGTGGCGTAAAAAGTTCACACAAGGCCTCCAACTTCTCTTGCGTAACAGGCACCGCGTTTACTTCCGCTGGCGGACGAACCGCAGTATTCAGATGAATTCGATCTGGCCGGATTCCCGCAGCAATTTCGGCGATTTTCGCAACCTGTTCAGGATCGGCATTTACACCTTCCATCAGAAAGACTTCCATCCACAGCTGTCCGGGAAATTCTTTGCGAAAATCGCGTTGTCCTGCCAATACCTGTTCAAATAAAAGACCGGGAACTGGCCGATTTGTTTTGTTAAAGGATTCATTGTCCCACGCGCTCAAACTGACCTTCACCGTATTGGCCTTGTTTAACTCGTCGCGCACCGTGATCCGGTGTAGCAGAGAACCGTTAGAAAAAACAATCACCGGAATTTTTGTACGCGCCTTGATAAAAGCAATCAGCTCACCGAGCCGTGAATAAAGCGTAGGCTCTCCCGAACCGGCAAATGTAATACAATCTGCGCTTCCGTCTTCTTTTAGCCATTGTTCGATTTCTAAAGAGACCTCTTCGATCGGGACAAATTCTGCACGCTCGGACAGCAATTTTGTTGTACAGCCGCACTGACAAAAAATGCAATCGTATGAACAGGTTTTATAGGGTGTTACGTCGATACCCAGCGACCGACCAAGGCGCCGCGAAGGTACTGGACCAAATAAATACTGATAAGAAGCTGCCATATATCATTTCATTGGATCCGGAACCGGTGTTTCTTGGCCTGTTCTCCGCTCAAGGCATATTCCAGTAATTTCGGGAACTGTTCCACCCGCACGAATTACCTTTATCCAATCCCCGATCTTAAGATCCATGGCTCGTATATACTCTAGGTTGTGAAGCGTAGCACGTTGAATTTTTGCTCCCTGAATTTGAATCGGTTCAAAAATCGCAACAGGGGTTAGTTTTCCGGATTCTCCGCGCGACCATTCGACGTTCAATAAACGGGTTTCGACCGGAGTTTCTTCATATTTGCGGGCAATGGCGCTACGCGGATGATGCGTCGTGGTGCCAAGCCGGTCACGAACCGCGAAATCATTCACCTTAATAACAACGCCATCGGTCATAAAAGCATTTCCGGCCCGCCGACGCGTCAGCTCTTTGGCTGCCGGAATTACGCCAAAAGCTGAAACAGTGCGGCTTTCGACAACTGGAAGTCCGGCCTTTTTTAACAAAGCGAGAGCTTCGGTGTGTGTCGTCGGCATAGAATCTGTTGCCAGCAGTTCAAAACATAAAAACTCCAGTGCGCGGCTGGCGATCTCAGCATAATCGGCAAGCATAAGTGTTCCGGAAGCAATATTGCGCGGATTTTGCAACGGCTCCAATCCGGCCTCTTTCCGGCGGCGGTTTAATTGTTCAAAAGCGGGGAGGGGCAACAACGCTTCGCCGCGAACATCAAGGCGTGCTGGAGCGTTTGTGAGCGCGAGGGGCACCGCACCGGAAGCCAGCATAGCAGCGGTAATATCCACGCCGGTTTTCCCGTCGCCTCGCGTCAGCGCCTGCACCAAAAATCCATTGCGATAGCGCAGCACAACGGATACCCCGTCTATTTTGGGTTCAACACAATAAAGAAGATTCGCGCCGGTCTGCTGAAGAAATAGTCCTATTTCTTTATCTGAATATACTTTATCCAAACTCAAAACCGGTGCGTCATGCGCGACCCGCCGCTCCGTCTCACCGACCGGCGCACCGACCGGATTCTCAACGGCCAGTTCAGGATAATCAACCAAGAGCTGCGCATACCGCTTGCGCAGAGAATCGTAGACGGCATCGCACAACTCGGATTGGTGCTTATTGTAATAGGCCTCGTCGGCTTGCCTCAGAATGGTTTGCAACGCACGGGCCTGTTGCTCAACAGCCGAGGGACTGGCCAAACAACCCAGCGGAACAATAAGTAGAATAGCAACCAATTTACATCGCATAACAAACTCCTTTAAAAAGTTTACAACATTTATAACTTACAAACTGTTTTTAAGGGTTGGCGCAGAGAAAAGCGACTCATTTTTCGTGTGCATTCGCGGCCATTCGCGGTTAAAAACTATTCCTATGAAGCAGATCGGCATTATTGATTACGGCATGGGCAATCTGGGCAGCGTTTCCAATGCCTGTAAATTTCTCGGGCTGGCCGCGGAAATTGTCTCTTCACCGAGACAAATCGACTCGTGCCATTCTGTCATTCTTCCGGGTGTCGGGGCGTTTGGTGATTGCATGGCGCATCTTACAGACCATGGCTTTGTTGCGCCGATTCAACAATGGATTGCTTCCGGCAAGCCGTTCATGGGCATTTGTCTCGGACTACAAGTGCTTTTCCAAACCTCGGAAGAAACGCCCGGCGTTGACGGGCTCGGAATTTTTAAAGGCTGCGTAAAGCGGTTTTCTTTCCGTGAGGCGGACCTTCTTGTCTGCCCAACGGGAGAGCAGGCGGGAAAGCCTGCTCCACAACTCAAAGTCCCACAGATTGGCTGGAACGCCGTGAACCAGAAACGGACGAATTGCCCGATGTTTACGGGAATCGATGACAGTGCCTACTTTTATTTTGTCCACTCGTTCTATGTTGCACCGGAAGATCCCAGCATCGTCGCGGGCGAAACAAACTATGGACTTAACTATTGCTCCGCGGTCTTGAAAGACAACGTCTTCGCCGTCCAGTTCCACCCCGAAAAAAGTCAGGCCGCTGGCCTGCAAATGCTCAAAAACTTCGGTGCCAGTACCAAAGGATAATAAATGGGTGCCACATGGTAAACGGAAATACAAATGTCCCCGCCAACTTGTTTACGTGGGTGGATTCAAAACGTCACACAGGATGCCCGGGCGCATACGTCTGGGAACCTTGGCGACGATACACGCAGTCCCTATGGAACGATGTGCTTCGCTGGCGATGGGCGCAACTTCCCGCAACAGGATGATTACAAAGTTGGCGGCGTATCGTGGGGTGATACCTATAAATTCATCACCGTGCAGCCTAATACCACCAATGAAAGCTTTATTCTGCTAAACACCTCCGGATGGATCTATGATGAACCCAACACCGTTCCGTATACCATGGCTTG
>JBBQSL010000019.1:0-30452 GCA_038213895.1 Kiritimatiellales bacterium
TCTTGAACGGGAAAATGTCTTTAATTCGACGCATCAGCTCCGAGCATTTTTTGCATTTTTTTTGGTGAATACGCTGCGAGGTGGTCGGGCTGTTTTTCTTTTCGATCTGTTCCTGAGAATAGTTGGTCGAAATGAACGCAGAGTTCCCCAGTACACGTCCTTCCGCCATCTGCTCGATAGTCCGTCGGTTGATTATGGCTGGTTCATATTCGGGATCGATTTCCAAAGCACGATCAATCTCGGCGAGTGCAACGGCCTTTTGTCCGAGGTTGGCGTAGCACAACGCCATGTTGCCATGCGTAGGAGCGTTGCGGTCATTATAAGCCGCCGCCGCTTGAAACCCTTTTAGAGCGGGGTCCCACTGCCGACTCTCCATCAGCTCGAAAGCGCGTTTAAACTTTTCGGACGATGCAATGTACTTGTCCAGATCCACGCCACTGCTCTGCATGATCACCTCGGCCAGATGTTTAAGGCTCGACTCGGCGGAACGATAGTATTCTTCCTGCGGATCTCCGTATTCGACCGCCTTTCTATAGGCTGAAGCCATGCCGCCGACATCGTAAAGCTTACTATAGGCCGTACCCATATTGTAATGAGCCGCAGAAAAATAAGGGAAAATGGTGACGGCATTCCTGAACCACTTAACGGCCTCTCCATAGTTTCCGTTCATGCAATGCAACGTTCCCATGCCATAGAAGACATCCTGGTTGCGCGGGTGCTCGGCAACCAGTCGTTTCATCGCTGCAAAGGCCTTTTTTTTCCGTCCATCAGATGCAATTTCCAAAGCAGCATCAACGTCTTTTTGGATTGAGGGATTAATTTCAGCGATAAAAGTCCCTTTGGGCAGACTGCTCTTGGGCTTACGCGCGGTCTCATAACGCAGAGTTTCGATATAATGCAGACATTCGCCGCAATCACTTCCGCGCATTTCTGCGCAACAACGGGCGCAGATCAGTTCATTGTCTTTCAGCAAACAGTCTCGTTTAGCTTTTTCTTGACCACAAATCGGACATTTTTTCTTCATCATGCGACCTTTCCTTTTTCACTATCTTCATTCGACAATAATCCACGTGCCACAGGAAGAGACCGAGAGATTTGACGGTCGGAACTTCGTTGGTGCGCACATCGCTCTTAAGAAATCGCTTGGCACACTTGGCATCAAGCCAGCGGATTGATCGTTTTGAGATTACTGAATCGTGAGAAGTCACGATCGGCAGTCCAAAGTTCGGTAACCCCGTTATAAAGGCAGACTGCGGCAATGCGGGCATCGTGAATCATCGGGCCGCGCACCTTCCCAGCCTGTGCCAGATCACGAAGCCGCTGAAAATATCCGGCCCCTTCGCCAATCATTCGGCAGAATGGTGACACAAGCCAGACTTCAATCGTATCCAGCGCGGTTTTGATGTCCGTCGGCGGACAGTATATGGAGGGATGTGTTACCACAGAAATAAACTCATGAACGCAAGGCCACGGGATCCCCCAAAGACGGTTCCCCTCTGCCAGTCCAAGCATTGCCTTTAAAGCTTCCGGGTAAAATTCAGCATCTTCCCGGTGGGCATAGACGAGAATATTGGTGTCGACCGCGATCATCCGCCGTGCCCCTCGTAAGCCGCTTGACGGATTTGGCTCCAAGGCGCATTGCGGAACGCCTCTGATAACCCGTTGCCTTTAACAGTCACCGGTTTTATTTCTATCTTTTTTGACAGAGCCCGCCGCTCGATTACCATTAATAGCCCTTCCTCAACCATATCCCGAAAGGTCGTTTTTTCAATACGTGCAACCTGCCGCGTTCGTTCCATAATATTGTCAGCAATATCGACCGTTGTTTTCATATGGGTATGATAAGAAAAAACCAATAGATGTCAATAATCCACGCGCCAAAGAAAAAGACCGAGAGATTTGACGGTCGGAACTTCGTTGGTGCGCACACAACTCTTCAGAAATCGTTTAGCATCTTCCGGTTTCAGTTCGCCGATTCCAACGCGTAGGATAAATCCGGTGATGCTTCGTACCATTTTGTAGAGAAATCCTTCGCCGACCACGCAAATGGTTACGTCCCCTTCCCGCGTGCAGCTGACGGTCACTTTCGTAACGGTTTTTACGGTTCCTTCAATCTCGCGCTGTGGATTGGCAGTGAAGGCCGCGAAGTTGTGTTTGCCGACGAGCAGTTCCGCCGCCGCTCGCATTGCTTTGATGTGGAGCTTGCGCCGCTCGTGCAGACGATAAAGCCGCAGTTCCGGCGGAACGGAATCACCATTCCAGATAAAATAGCGATATTCCTTGCTGATGGCATCGTAGCGGGCGTTGAAATCCGTTCGCGTTTTTTCCATCTTCATAATCCGCACATCATAATCCAAGTGCGCATTCAGCCCGTTCATAAATCGCCCCGCATCCACCGGCTCCGCCAGATCAAAATGGGCCACCTGACCTTTGGCGTGAACGCCGGCATCTGTCCGCCCTGAATGATGGATACGAACGTGCCGCCCGGTCATCTTTTCGATGGCCTGTTCCACTACGCCCTGTACAGTCGTCTTGCTCGGCTGAATTTGCCAACCGGCATAGTTTGTGCCGTCATAAGCAATCGTCAGTTTGTAACGGATGTTCATGCAATACCTTTAACAGAAGATGCGTCCGTAGAATATACAGAAAATACGTAAACAGACCTTTACCACAGAGGTCACTGAGACTAAGAGAAGAAAAACTAATAGGGATGACAACCGCGAATCCACGCGAATGAACACTAATGCCGCATTCGTTTCCCCTCTGAGTCTCAGTACTACTATCCGTCGTTTTTTTGTTTTTTGTGCATGTTTTATTTTACAATACTCAACTTATCCGCAGATAAACGCCGATTAACGCAGATGAAGGGAAAGAAAATCTGCGCACATCTGCGGATTTCCCGATTTGGTTGCGGCTATGCCGCACTAGGTATTCCGTGGTGCGATATCTTCCCGTATTCGCGTTCATTAGTGTTCATTCGCGGTTAAAAATATCCTCATTCCAACATTCCCTTATTCCAATATTCCATCTCTCTGCTACCCTGCTTTCATGTTCCAATACCAACAGCACAAACAATATTTCGCTCAGATCGCCTCTGGATTTGAAGAACCCGCCGAAGCCGAGTTGAAAAGTCTCGGTGCAACAGAGATTAAAGCGGCTTACCGCGGCCTTCACTTTGAGGCTGATCCAGAAACGCTTTACCGCATCAACTATACGTCGCGCCTCGTCGTGCGGGTTCTTGCGCCACTGATCACCTTCGACTGCCATAGCGATAACTATCTCCACCAGACGGCGCTCAAGCTGGACTGGAGCCAGCTTATGACTCCAAGCAACACCTTTGCGATTAATGCGGTCACTTCAAACACTCCGTCACTGACTCATTCACAGTACGCCGCGTTGAAAGTTAAAGACGCCATTTGTGACTACTTCCGTCAGAAAAACGGCGAGCGACCCAATGTGGACACGCAAGCACCGGATCTCGGCATCCATCTTTTCGTCCGCACCAATCGCGCGACCATCAGCGTAGATGTTTCTGGCGGCTCACTTCATAAGCGCGGCTACCGAACCGTTTCGATCGAAGCACCGATGCAGGAAACACTGGCGGCAACCATCATTCGGCTCTCCGGCTGGGATGGTGAACGCCCATTGATTGATCCAATGTGCGGCTCCGGCACCCTGCTCTGCGAAGCCGCCATGAACTATTGCCGTATTCCCGCTGGATACTTACGCAAAAAATGGGGTTTTGAGCGTTTGCCGGACTTTGATTCCAAGCTTTGGAAAAAGGTAAAAACGGAAGCTGACGCCGCGATGCGTCCCCTGGCCGACGGTCTGCTCTTCGGGAGCGACCTGAACCGCGATGCCGTTCGAGCCACGCGCACCAATCTTAACAATTTGCCAGGATGCAAAGACCGTTTCCAGTGTTCGGAAAAAAGGTTTGAGGATTATCCAAAGATTGAAAACTCAACGATTGTCGTCAACCCACCGTACGGCGTACGACTCGGCGATCGCGAATCGGCTGAAGCGTTGATGAAAGAATTCGGCGATTTTCTTAAACAACGTTGCACCGGCTGTACCGCCTATGTCTATGCCGGTGACCGCCAGCTCCTTAAAAAAGTCGGCCTTAAACCGGAGTGGAAAAAAGAACTCAACAACGGCGGGCTGGAAGGAATTCTTGGTAAAATTAATCTATACAAATAGTTATTAGTTATTCGGGTGCCGCACCGGTGTCTTCCCCAATAACAAATATCCAATAACCAATAACGGGTGTCACTCGCCACTCGCCACTGAAAAGACAGAAAATGAATTTTAAAAAGGTCAGTGACATTGATTGGAATAACTGGTGCCCCGCTGAACGGGCCACGCTGATGTTTATCATTCAGTCTGGCCAAATGCTTCTTATCCACAAAAAACGCGGCTTCGGTGCCGGTTATTACAATGCGCCCGGCGGGCGACTTGAGCTCGGTGAAACGCCGCTACAATGCGCGGTGCGTGAAACGCAGGAAGAACTTTGCATCACTCCGCTTGATCCGGTTCATGCCGGCACGCTGATGTTTCAATTTATTGACGGACACAGCATCCACGGCGAAGTTTTTACCGCCACACAATTTGAAGGTACGCCGACGGAAACCGATGAAGCAATTCCGATCTGGTTTCCCATCGACGACCTGCCGTGGCACAACATGTGGGCGGACGATCCGGTCTGGTATCCGAAAATGATTGCCGGTGAAAAATTCATTGGTCGTTTCACCTTCGACCACAAAACCATGCTCGACCACGAACTGCTTATACCTGTTACGGTTATGAATCGGTAAAAAGACAAAAGGTAGGGAGCGACCGCCGGGCGCGCCGCACGGCGGAATGGCTCTCCCGCTCAGTCGGCTTGGCGTGCGGACGGCTCGGCGAACCGTCCCTACCCACACGAAATTGGTATGAGTTAACTCAACCCCTGAAAAATCTAAATAATTTTTCAGGTTTTTTGTTTTACCGGTGATACACATCAACCTGCGTATAAACCGGCCCCCAGGGGTGTTGACGAACTGGAATTATTTTTTCTAATGCAAAGGCGGCGTTGAGCTGAACGTAAAGAGGTTCAAAGCCCGCATGCGGACTATGAAAAACGTAAATCCGTCCTTTGCCGGTTTTTATTTTCTGTACCAAAGCCGTCGCCTCAGCCGTTACGGCATCATGTTCCTGCACAAGTCGGTCTAAATCGATACAAGCAGGGCGCTCACTTTGCACGGCGGGAAAAACGTATCGTGTGCCTTTTGAAATATTCATTTGCCCTAGATAATAGTCCACCGTAAAAAGACTGAGGCCGGTTTCAATTAACGCATCGTCTTCCTGTAGTTCAGGTGCCAGCTTTTCAATTACCGCGCGCTGCGAATCAAGATTCCCAGTAATCCGCCAGTAGGTGTAGCGTAAGGTTCCCGCCAGATTGATGGCGAGAAGCGCACCCATCGCGAAGTTGGCCAGCGGAAGCCGCGTCAGCACATATCCAGTCATTCCGAAAACCAGCGGCAGGCCAATCAAATCAAACTTATTCAGCCAGAAAACCGGACGAACCAGTGAAACCACGACCATCAGACCGACTGAAAAAAGGTGCGCCAGCAAAAAGTCTCGCGCATGCCGGTCATTTTCCGTAGCGCATTTGGTTTTCCAAAGTTGGTAAACAATAAATCCAATTGCCAGCACGGCAATCCACATTCGCACGATCCAAAACGAATCAATGGTCCACATCCGGTTGGAAATACTGTAAAGATAAGAGGGTAGCGGGCCGCCGCAAATGCTGAGTCGTGGAATAGGGTCTGGTGTTGTTCCCCCGGAGTACCCCAGTACCTGTGAAAGTAGGATTGGCAACCACGGCAGATAGGCAAGACCTATGGCGATAAATGCCATGAAACCAGCTTTAAATCGCTGACGGTAAAAAAGAGACAGCAACATAAACTGCGCAAAAGGAACGAACACGTACAAGGTGTGTTCATACAACCCTGCGGCAGAAACCAGCGCGAAGAATCCCCATTCACGCCAGCGACCCAGCCGCACAGCTCGGTAAAAGAAAAGGTACGACAGCGTACTCAGCAGAATCATCATGGGGTAATATCTAAGGTTAGTGGCATGATGCAGGCAGACGGTGCACAGTGCCATCAATGCAGTTCCCATTATGCGGATGCTCGGATCGGTAAACGCTTCGCGCAATAGGAACACCACCGCAACCAGCGAGACACAGGCGGTCAAAACGGTCAGGAGTGTACAAATATATTCTCCAGTTCCAAACAGGCTCATCCATCCGTGGAGCATAAAATAAAAAAGCGGACTGCCGTTATCGATCCGCAAGGTCGCAATAATTTCTGAAAAGGACTGGGATGCCAGCTTGATTGAAAACGCTTCATCCAGCCAGATGGCGGAGGCGGATAGCATTACAAAATTTAATAAAAATCCTAAAAGCACCAGTAGCGGAATCAGCCGGGATTCAAGGCGGGTCCAGTTAATTTTCATTTTTAAACTCTTCGATTAGGCACTTATTATGGACGACGATAAATGTCCACCTGAGTATAAATCGGGCCCCAAGGATGCTGACGCATCGGAACCGTCCGTTCCAAAACAAACGTCTGATTAAGCAAATGGTAAAGTGGTGCAAGTCCTTCATACGGACTATAAAAAACATAAATCCGCCCTCGTCCGGCTTTTAGATTATGTACCAAGGCCTCGGCTTCGATTGTCAGTTCCTGTTTATCATCCAGCAGTTTATTTTGATCAATGCAAGAAGGTCGCGTCATCTGTATTTTCGGAAAAACATAGCGCGGGCCGGTTTGAATCTTCATCTGGCCCAGATAATATTCCGTTGTAAAATGACTGATTCCCGTTTCTACCAACATGTCATCCGGAGTCAGTTCAGGCGCCAACTTTTGAATCACATCGCGATCTTCCGTTAGACGACCCTGGGCGCGCCACTTGGTGTAACGCGCGGCACCAGCCAGATTCACCACAATCAGTACCGTTAAAGCCGCCGCAGAAAAACGGAATTTTGAAACAGCATAGCCGACTAGTCCGCAAACTAACGGCAAACCAATTAAGTCGATTTTATCTAGCCACATGACCGGCTTAAGCAATGAAATAACAATCATCAATCCGACGGAAAATAGATGGGCAAAAAATAATTCACGGGCAGACCGGTCATCAGCAGTTTTCCCTTTACTCTTCAGGATGTGGAACAAGACGAACAACGAAACCGCCGCCGCCGCAGTCATTCGGACGGCAACAGCCGAATCAATCGCCAGAAACTGGGAAGAGAAGCTGAAAAGAAAAGCGCCGACAGCACCGAAATACCGGCTTAAATTTGGAACAGTGGCCGGTGTTGTTCCCCCAAAATAACCTGCGATTTGCAAGGTCAGAGCTGGTAACCAAAGCGCCATTCCGGCCAGTAGAAAAAGTAAAACCATAAATCCGGCACGCAGACGACGACGGTAAAAAAGCGCCAACAAAACAAACTGTGAAAACGGCACAAACAGATAAAAGGTATGCGTATAGAATCCGGCAACTGAAAAGAAAACAAAAAGCATCCCGTCGCGCAGAGCCCCGCGACGCAAAGCCCGATAAAAAAAGAGCCAGGCCAGTACGGTACAGAGAACCAGCAGCGAGTAGTAGCGAAGATTGCTCGCCTGATGCAGACAGGGCAGACAAAACGCCACGGCAGCCGTTCCGGCTATGCGAATCCGAGCATCACTAAATAGCTCACACAATAAAAACGGAATCGCTAGCAGAGCCGCGCAATCGAAAAGCACCGTTAGTAATGTCAGCGCGTATTCGCCGTCGCCGACCAACCGCATCCAGCCGTGCAACAGAAAATAGAAAAGCGGACTGCCGTTATCCGAGCTGAGCATGCGAACAATTTCCATCAGCGGCTCTTTAGCCAGTTTAATGGAAAATGCTTCATCCAGCCAGATACAGGAAAACGGCAGTTGCACAAAACGTGCACCAGTTCCCGCCAGCACTAGCAACGGAATTAGCCACTTCTCTGTTTTTTTCCAGTTCATTTAGATCCCGGGGCATTTGTTGATGAGAAATAGGCAAAGACCATAGCCGTACGAGCCAGATCATCCACAACAAACTCCCCGTGTTTTACGGATTCCCAGACATCCACATACTTCCTGGCGAGCGGGTATTGAAGTGAGTTGGTCGGGTTATACTGATACGTTGGATAGGACTTATCAATGATCGGCTGATAGTAGTTGTTATACTCCAGCTCCCATGTCAGTCCGTAAATATTGTAGCCAGGAATCGGCTCGTCAATACCATCATAATGATCAATCTTGTTGTGCGGATGCATCGGATATTTGCTGCCGATACCGGTTATGTATGTCGTGCTCAGCGGATTCGCCCCCAGTGGCCAGTCGATGTTCTTAAGCGCCTCCCCAAGGAACCAAGCGCTCCCTGTCAGCTCATATGCCAGGATATATCCATACGGACGACGGATTTGGGATCCTTCACCCCACTGCAAATTAGAATGGCTTTTAATTTCAAAGTCATACGGCAGAGGCATATCACACGTCTTCCAGTAATTGCTGACTGCATAGACAAACTGGTCTTTCATGGCCGACCGCCATTCTTCACAGACAGATAGGCCATTGGTTAACGTGATGTAGTCATACATAAGAATCATACTGTTTGCGTTGCCTATCCAGCTTTCAAACCCAACAACACTTTTCAGGAAATTCGTCGGATCGGCATCTCCTTTCGCGCGGTAGACGATGTTACTGAACTCATCGTGAACGGCAGAACTTTCGGTGAGACGGTACATTTCCGTGGCAGCCCATAGACGGTACGTCACATCATTTGTATCGAAATATTTTCCGGTACCAATTGAAGGAATCACGTTGGTGACACCGTTTACGACCCAGTTGGTTCCCGGCGGGTTGTGATAATCATCCCAATTCTTATCGTCCTTGCCATCATTGTTATCGTCGCGATAAGGAGGAATCGGATAGGAGCTCGGATGATTGGTCAGGCACTGCCAGGCCAAAGTGGCTTTGTTGCTGTACAGTGATGCGACGGAAGCATTATAGGGCGCATAAATGCGAGCGGCTTTCGCCAGAATGGCACAGGCGGCAGCTGTATCTCTTGTGGTCTTCAGCGTGACCCACATTCTTTCGGCCTGATTGCTCGGCATGCCGCTTGGCCATGTTTCATACGTACATTTATTGAATGCGGCTCCGTTGGAACTGACCATTTTGGCAATCCAATCCAGTTCCCACTTGGCCTCATCTAGAACGTCGGGAATGCCATTACCGCTTTCAGGCAGGTTAAGCTGGTTATCCGTAAAGCGTTCCGGACGAATTTCATACATGGTTAAAAGCAGATTCACAGCATCTGCGGCAGATTTGGTGTATTTGTCGTAGTCGGCGGCATCATACCAGCCGCCAGTAAAGTCTGTATATCCGCCGATTGGCTCCTGAGCGTAAAGCGTAAAAGATTTATCATAGACTGAATTGTGATAAAAAGCGGTATTGGTGTTCTGCTGGAGATCGCCCTGTCGCGTCCAGACTCCCGAATATGCCGGATTGGTCATGGAAATTCCGCTACGCTGATACCAAAGGCTCCTCATGCAGTGGTAATAAGCATCGGCGTAAATATTGGAACCGATTTGAAACTCGTAACTATATCCAACACCGGGAACATATATGGTGTAGGTTCCTGGAGTCTGGAGCGGTGTAAAATCTAGCCGCCATGTTTCTTCGCCGCTGAATGGAATCATAAACGGAGGATCATTCGTCGTGTTGGCAATATTGATGTAATCGGATTCAACCGCTTTGACCAGCTGAGTGGAATATACCGTAGCTCCTGTATCCGCACGGCGGATGTACGCCGCATGGGAAACATTGGTATCCAACGGCATCGCGCCCAAATCACCGAGATAATTGCCAACATAAGCGATCTTGGTTGCTTCGGGCAGCCAGCCGATCTGATTGATCTTGATCGAAGAGGTCGGCATAGTATTGGTGAGCGTGAAGGTGACAGCACTGCTGTCTGGATAGTTTCCTGAAATATCCTGCACGCAGTTTGAATAGGTATAGGTCTGGCCGTCTTGTAGCGCGTCAGCCAGTTTGACATAGATATAGTGCTTCACGACCGGACTGCTTGCCGTTCCGTTAAAATCAGTCACCCACGAACGCAGTCCGATATCGGTTACCGCAACCGGTGAGCCATCACTCTGCTGGATCACCACATGGTTAGTCAGATTGCGTAATGAAATCGGATCAAGCTGATCACCGCTCGTGATTTCCAGATAGCGATCACTCAGAACCTCCAAATTCTCGGAGATGGCCCCCTTTTTATCCTGAAGCGAAATCCGATCAACATAGAAGGTTTTCGGAAATGGATAGCCATCTACCTCATTCGACGAAATTCCGAGACACATATGCCGGACCGTGCCAACCGTATTACTGCCGCCCTGCCGCAGAACATCTACCGGAATGCTCACCTTCTTGTAGGTTTCCGTGATGCTACCGAGGGACGGCACCCCATTCGTATCATACAGATACGGGCGGATGTCCACGGGATAACTCATTTCCTCCGAGCGTGAATAATACACACACACCCGCAACACATTGGTGTAAACCCCACTGGTCGCAGTACGGATGTAGAATTCTAATGTGTCACTGTTACCAAACGTAGCGTCTTTTATGTCTATCTGAGGACAATAATGCCATTTGTTCGTCACGGAAAACGCAAGGCTCTTTGTGCTTCGATACGCCAAATCAATATTTGTAATCACGGACGTATAATCGCCTTTACCGTTTAAGGCATAGTTATCCTCATCAAAGATCATCGTTTCCGCCGCCGAGAAATCGCTGTGCGGATTGCCGCCCGTTTGATATTCGTGCAGATTATCAATACCGTCACCGTCGGGATCCAACTGTGCATCGTTCACCAGCGGGTTCAACCCATGCGTAACTTCCCACCCGTCCGGCATCTCGTCCCCGTCCGTATCCGGATTGTGCGGGTCTGCGCCATTGCGATATTCTTGTAAATTGGTCAGACCGTCATAGTCCGGATCCCCGTTGGCATCATTAACCAATGGATTAAAGCCATGGGTCACTTCCCATCCATCCGGCATTCCGTCACCGTCGCTGTCTGCTTTGTTCGGATTTGTTTTATAAACAATCAGTTCACGGGCATCCGGCAAACCGTCGCCATCACTGTCAATATCCATATTCCCGGCACGGCAAAATCCAACTGATCCGGAGCCGAAACTCCATGTTACCGGGTTGGTGGTGCTCGGTTTTAAATTCTGCACGGCAATACCCCAAACATTGGAACCCACTAAATTTGTGCAGGAATAGAGTTCAACCCGATTGGTGAATCCCTCCGGAGCAAAAACCGTTACGTTAGTTCCTTGGATCCCCAGCCAGAGTTCATTGACATTCTCAGCCGGAACCGACATGGCGCGCATCATGCCGCCATCGCTCAATGAAGGTGAACGTCCTTGTTCCAGTGCCGACGAAGAGCTTATTTTTGAGAGAATGTCCGTCCATATCTCGTCTTCTGATTTAAGCGTGATCTCGAAACAGAATCTGCGCGGGGACAGTTCCCAAAAGAGTAAGTCCAGTTTTTCTTTTTCTGTTAATACTTCATTGACACCTAGCTTATAGATCGCTTTCAGGGACGCATCGTCGGTCATGAGTTCAGGTGCGGTGAACGCAACCTCGCCTTGAAAGTTGGTGCCGTCCGATGAACTCATTACAAATACCTCACCGAGCCGAACATCCTCGAATATTCTGATTGTCAGCGGCAGTTTTATTTTTTTAGCCAGCTCGCTTTTTTTTGCGACATAATAGGTTCCACCAGCGTGACGTATTTGCCAGTGATTGGAAAGAAACGACCAATCGTTGGCCGCAATCTGATTGATGATGCCGTCGGTTTGGAGCGGCAACGGCGGCAGGTCTTCTCGTGCAGAATAATAGATCTTTAACAGCTCACTCCACGAAGAAACAGTTCGGGCCTGGATTTTGATGTTTTCAACCGTTACTGCGCCCAGTAAAATGAGCGCAATACCGCAAATTCCAGAAATGATCACCTTTTTCTTCATTCCACATCCTCTCCATTTTTAATTCTATTTCTGCGTAACAGCCACGCACCCATGCCCCCAATGCCAAACAGTAGAACAGTCGAAGGTTCAGGAACGGCAGCAATAATAACGCTGGTTGTTGTGAACTCGATGTTATTCCCGCCTTCGTCATCAAGATAGATGCCTCCGCCCGTAGAAGTGTACGTGCCAATATAGCGCCCCAGATACGTTGCGGGGTTAATAAATGCTGTGTCCGAATAATTAAGTCCAGGAATATTTAAGTCATGGGCAACAACATCCCATACCTCGACACCGTTCACCATCAGCCCCATTGAGGTAGCAATAGGGAAGCTATTTCCAGCCCAAAATGTTAAGCCGTCAGCATTCGCTTTAAGACTGTCAAAAGGTGCGTCAAACCTTTCAAACGGTCTACTATAGGTTCCGGTCAGGCCAGCGCCGGACACGGTGGCCCACAAGAGCGGATCGGATGTCCAGTGCAGACACCATTTATTCTGAGTGCTATCAAAAATATCATTTACACTACCAGTGTATCCATCATTAATGAGCCAACTAAAAGTGTAGTTCTCTCCCTGCGTGTAGCCCATTGCCGTCGTATTCGCGGTTCCGCTAACGGAAACCGAAATAAGCGAAGCAGATGCTTCGAAAATAAACAAAAAAACAAGTATCCGGATGATCCATTTATTTTTCATTCGGCATCCTCCCTATTTTTAATTTTATTTCTGCGCAAAAGCCATGCACCAACTCCGCCCATGAGAAATAACAGCACCGTTGTAGGTTCGGGGACAACTCCGATCGTGACGCTGGTCGCCGTAAATTCGATTATATCCCGATTTTCGTCATCAAGATATATTGCCCCACCTGTCAGATAGGCGTAAGTCCCTATGTAGTCCATCAGATACGTTACGGGATTGATAAATGAAGTATCCGAATAATCAAGACCGGGAATACCCAAGTCATATGCAACAAGGGTGTCTACTCCAACTCCGTTTACTGACAGACCTGAAAATGTAGAGGTTGCCGCCCAAAGGCGCAGTCCTTTGTCATTAACCAAAAGCTGTTCTCGGAAATACGTCGGTCTGGTATAAGTCCCAATAATCCCATCTCCAGATACTGAAGACCAAAGGTGAGAATCCTCGAAGTAGGACACATTCCATTTGTTCTCATTGCCATTAAAGTTGTTTCCCGAATATTGCCAAGGATCTGTGTAATCGTTATTAACAACCCATGTGAAGGCGTAGCTTTCTCCCTGTGTGTAGCCCATTGCGTTGGTATTCGCGGTTCCGGTAACGGAAACCGAAATAAGCGAAGCCGATGCTTCGAAGATAAATAAAAAAATGAATATCTGTATGATCCATTTCTTTTTCATTCCGCATCCTCCCTGCTTTTAATTCTATTTCTACGAAAGAGCCACGCGCCTATTCCACCGATGCCGAACAGCAGAGCCGTGGCCGGTTCGGGAATCATTACAACTCGAAATCCAAGAGTATCATGACCGTTCGACGCTTCCTCTGCCCCTTCACGATACGTTGAGCCCATTTTGAATCCATATTCATCAAATCCTCCGCCGCGAAACCTCTTTGCACTTGATGTGGGACTATCTCCTGTTTCGCTCCATTCCAACACATTGCCCATCATGTCATAGGTTCCGTTCTGTTCCTGTGCTCCCATACCGACTGGCCAAGCTGTGCCGCCGTAAGCAAAGTTTCCTGAATACTTATAATTCCAGCCGGTACCTACTCCTTGCGGTGGCAACGTGTCGGTGCCATTGGCGTAGAGCGACCATGGGTCCGCCGCATGGCCAGTCCAGTAGGCCGCTTTGTACCATTCATCCTCGGTTGGTAGGGCGTACACAGTTCCAAAGGTTGAAACAGCTGACGCCCGGTTGACTCCGAGGTATGCGCCGCTTCCATTGAACCGATAGGCTCCGGAATACGCGTCGCCGCTCGTCAGCCAATTGCAGAACATCGCCGCCTCATACCAGCTTACATTTTCTGCCGGAGAGCTAGGCGTTGTCGAGGTACAACTACCGACGCGGCTGTCCGCAGCAGCTGCCTGATTAAATTCTGCGCCCGTCACTTCGTATTGGCTGATTCGGTAGCTGTAGTTTACGCCACCGAATCCATTGGTGTCCGCCGCCACACCCGTCCCACCAATCGTTACAAATCCAGCCTGAGCAAATGCAGTAAACAAATGAATAACCGTAAAAAGCACAAGGATACGCAAAAGTGAAGATCGTTTTTGTTTCATTCCGCATCCTCTCTGTTTTTAATTCTATTTCTACGAAAGAGCCATGCGCCTATTCCGCCGATGCCGAACAGCAGAGCCGTGGCCGGTTCAGGAATCATTACAACTCGAAAACCTGAATCATTGTGTTCATCTGCCGGATATCCGCTGCCTCGAATTGATGAACTCATTCTAGACGCAGAGTACCCAAAAGCCCCTCCCCGAACTACGAATTGAGATAAGCCGTAAGAAGCTTCAGTCCACTCCCAGACATTGCCCATCATGTCATAGGTTCCGTTCTGCTCCTGTGCTCCGTAGCCAACAGGCCAGACAGCTCCTCCACCGTAGGCAAAGTTTCCATCTAGCCAATAGTTCCATCCAGTGACCGACCCTTGCGGCGGCAACGTGTCGGTCCCGTTGGCGTAGAGCGACCATGGATCCGCCGCATTGCCGGTCCAGTAAGCCGCTTTGTACCATTCATCCTCAGTCGGCAGGGCGTACACTGTTCCGAAAGTTGAAACAGCTGACGCGCGGTTGACACCGAGGTATGCGCCGCTTCCATTGAACCGGTAGGCACCGGAATACGCGTCGCCACTAGTCAGCCAATTGCAGTACATCGCCGCCTCGTACCAGCTCACGTTTTCTGCCGGAGAGCTGGGAGTTGTCGAGGTGCAACTTCCGACTCGGCTGTCCTCAGCAGCTGCCTGATTAAATTCCGCACCCGTCACTTCGAACTGGCTGATTTTGTAGCTGTAGTTTACGCCGCCGTATCCAGTCGTATCCGCCGCCACGCCCATCCCACCAATCGTTACATACCCCGCCTGCACGTCCGGGAAGAGAATCGCCACAAAAAACACGATAAAACATAAAGTAAAAAATCCTTTTCGTGAGTTTTCGTGCCTTTTTGTGGCTGAAAAATTCTGGTCTTTTATTAGTTTCTTATTCATTCCGCATCCTCTCTGCTTTTAATTCTATTTCTGCGAAAAAGCCATGCGCCTATTCCGCCGATAAAAAATAGCAACACGGTCGAGGCGCGGGGGCAACTTTAATCATGACGCTGGTCGTTGTAAATTCTATTGTATTTAGATTCTCATCACTGATATAGCCCACCCCCGCAGAGGTATATGTGCCCGTATAATTCCCCAAATAGGTCGCGGGATTGATAAACGAGGTGTTCGAATTATCAAGTCTGGGAATATTCAGGTCATAAGCAACAATGGTATCAACAGCAACTCCATTTGCGAATAGTCCTATAGTGATGGAATCCGTATGGCTAGCAGCCCAACAGAGCAAGCCATTTGTACCCGTCATTTACGATCCAAGTAAAATTATAGCTTTCCCCCTGCGTGTAGCCCATTGCCGTCGTATTCACGATCCCGCTAACAGAAACCGAAACGGGCAAAGCGGATGCATCGAAAACAAAAAGAAAAACAAATGTTCTGAATACCCATTTTTTCTTTATATCAGCCCCTCTCTTTGTTTGTCACTCAGCTTATATACACACTGAAAAAGACATTACCACAAAAACCACAAGAGTAACAGCAATGCATCCATATTCGTTGTATCTGAGCGAAATGCCGATCACAATGAGTGGTTTCACATCTGTGAAGCCATTTCCGGTTTTTATGCATGATCAAAAACCATTGACTGCACTTCCACCCCATCAATAGCCAAAAGCTTTTTCTTAAAGGCAACGACCTGAGCGTCATCATCCACCATATCGAGCAGAATCAGCCCGTTCGGAGAACAGACTCCCTTTTTGGCCTCATGCAATCCCAGCCGAGTGCGGATCTGACAACCAAACTCAGTAAATATTTTTTGGATCTCTGCGGCGTGCTTTACCCGCTCTGTAATATGAACACCGACAATAATATGCTTATCCATGACAACCCCCTTTTGTTTTGAAATACACGCTATTTGTAAAAGTGAATCAACACATCTTGAAATTTATTTTTTGCACTGAGCGGTACGCAGCGTGCATCAAGCTGATACTCAAAACCATTTCGTTCAAAGACATCCAGAAAAGAACCGGCATTGGATTTTTTATTCGATATTTTGTGGTGATATTCAATAACACCCTCTTTTATATTTTTAAGGTCACCAGCCGACTCAATTTCACGAATTACCTCATGCTCGGATCCTTCGATATCCATTTTCAAAAAATCTATGCTTTCCCCATTAATTACAGAACTCAGCGTAACCGCTTTGACATCGATACACTCCTCGGTAGAAGTCATGCGCGAATTATTCGCACTCATCACCAATGATCCGGGATTATTCGAATTAATATAAAATTTGATCTCACCATGTTTATCAGAAAGCGCCGCATTATGAAGAGTAACATTAGTTAGTTTGTTCTCTAGGACGTTTTTCTGCAACAGTTCAAAGGTTTGCTTATCCGGCTCAAAAACATGCATGGTGCTTTCCGGATACAGCCATTTGAAATAGATCGTTGCGACACCGATATTCGCACCGCAATCAAAAATAACCGGCGCGACTTTGTTTGTTTTAAAAAAATATTCGTTACGATAAAAAATCTCCTGATAGAGAAATTTAATGGTGTCATAATTAAACGCATGAACGGTAAAGCCGAATATCCGCTCGTGCTTTAATTTCACAACGCGGTTGATCGTTTGCCGCTTGATAGCAATACGCACATAGGTCGCAAAAATTCTGATTTTATTTTTAAACGTATGCTCACTGCGAAAAAGGTACGCTGTATCAATTAGATTTTTCCACAATGCATTGACCCATTTCATCTGCCCCATCTTTTTCATGGGCACGTTTTATACTTTCCCATCCGATAAATCAAACATTCACGACGCCCTTGCACTCAGGATAACCCGAACAGCCCCAGAACTGCTTCCCGGCAGTCTTTCCGCTCTGCGCCGTCCGCAAAACCATTGGCTTTGAGCATTTTGGGCAATTTAGAATTTTCTCTGCTGGATTTTTTATACTGGTGCGTTTTTCCAGCCGGTCCGCAGCAAGCTGTTCGCTATAGCCGCCCTCTCCGATAAACTGCACCTCCAGTGCGGCAATCTGCTGATCCAGCAGATAATTCGCCTGATTAATCAGACAAATCAGCGCATTGGCCCGAATCGCCGGATCGGCGTGTTCCAGCCATTTTGAATAGAGTGCCCACCGCTCCTGCTCCGTTAAATCCGTTAGATTAGCCGGATCTACCCGATCATTCTTGAACTGCTGCGGTACACCACGCACCGCCATCGCTTCGGGCGAATCGGGCTTCCATCTTTTCAGGTTGCGGTGACGCAGAAAATCCTCGTAGTCGAGCAGAAGCTCTTCGAGACTCGCGCGGGCTACATTCACCAGCCGCAGTTCCGTCTGCGAAGAAGTAGCAGAAGCGCGACTACCTTCGGCGATGTTTTGCCGACCTGATCGGGCGGCCTGCACCATTTGATCCACCGTACGGGAACGCAGATCGACAAACTTTTCACAAAACCATACGGTCGCGTCATAAACAATCGTCGCCGTTTGAAAACTGCACATATCTCGATATCCGCCGCTTGGCCGAAGCTTACTCATACACCATCTCCTTTTACTGTTCTTGGAAAGTGTATAACAGAATTATCCAAGCCTCGGAAGCACAAATCTGAGTCGCAAGAAAATCGCTAGATCGTTTTAAATAATTCTGTATCCATTTACGCCCCCTCTTCGCGAGGGACAGCCTACACGAAAACTTGTAGGGCGAGCCTATCCGGTATTCCGGATGGCTTGCAGTATGGGCTACGCCTCTTCTTAAAATCTAAACATAGCGACGCGTTTACAAAAATCAAACCGCATTCTTCTTATGATAATGCGTATGCAACAGATGATGCGACTTTTCGCCGAGCGGAGTACCGAGAAAATCTTTGTAGAGCTGCTGCACCGCTTCATTTTCGTGCGATTTACGCAGGGCTTTGCCTTCATCTTCGGCGTAGATGGCACTCATACGTTTCATGCGTACGGAGTCATCCGTCAAACGAGGTTGTCCGCCGCCGCCGATGCAGCCGCCCGGGCAGGTCATGACTTCGATGAAGTGATAGTTCTTTTCCCCGCGTTTAATCATTTCAAGTAGGCGACGAACATTAGCCAGTCCATGAACAACGGCCACGTTCACTTCAACGCCTTCGAGGAATAACCACGTCGGTACCGCACCTTTAATCACAATGGAAGCTTCTTTGATGCCTTCGAGTCCGGCAATCGGCTTGATGTGCAGGTTTTCCGTCGGCAGTCCACGTCCGGTGATAATCTCATACGCTGTGCGCAGAGCCGCTTCCATCACGCCGCCGGTATTGGCGAAGATATCCGCCGCGCCGGAGCCCAGCCCCATCGGTGCATCCATCTTGCCGTCTGGTAGCGAGAGAAAATCAATCCCCGCCTCTTTGATCATCCGACCCAGTTCACGCGTGGTAAGGACATAGTCTACATCGCGCACACCGCTACCATCCATCTCAGGACGCTGGCTTTCAAACTTTTTGGCGGTACACGGCATGACAGAGACGACAACCATATCTTCCGGTTTCACACCGATTTTCTGTGCATAATAGGTTTTGGCCAGCGCGCCGAACATCTGCTGCGGCGATTTACAGGTGGAAAGGTTCGGCAGAAATTCCGGATAATAGTATTCCGCAAAATTGATCCAGCCCGGCGAGCAACTGGAGAACATCGGTAACGGAACTTTTTCTCCGTCCACCAACGCTCTTTTTAGACGCGTCAGCAGTTCGGTGCCCTCTTCCATTATCGTGAGGTCGGCGGCGAAGTTGGTATCAAAAACTGCATTAAATCCGAGTTCGCGCAGTGCCGTAACCATTTTACCAGTAACCCGCGTGCCGGGTTCGCAACCGAAACACTCACCGAGGGCGGCACGAATAGCTGGTGCCGTCTGTACCACCACCGTTTTTTTCGGGTCTTCAAGTACTTTCCAAACCTCTTCAACCTGACTCTTTTCGGAAATGGCACCAACCGGACAAACAGCGGCACACTGTCCGCACTGCACGCAGGCCACGCCGTCGAGGTTAAGTGTAAAAGCCGGACCAATTACCGTTTCAAAACCGCGACCCTGAGGATGAAGAGCTCCTACGCCCTGAACCTGCGAGCAGACGGTAACACACCGGCGGCACTTGATGCATTTGGAGTTGTCGCGTATCAGTGCTGGCGTGCTGTTATCGATTCGTGCGTGCGCCTTTTCGCCTTCATATTCAATTTCGCGAATACCCAACTCAGAGGCCAGCGCCTGCAGTTCGCAGTCCTGATTGCGGTCGCAAATCTGACAGTTGCCATCGTGCTCCGAAAGAAGCAGTTCGACTACTTGACGGCGGGCCGCCCGTACGCGCGGACTATTGGTTTTAATATCCATGCCGTTCGCCACCGGCGTCGAACAGGCGGCCATGAGCGTACGTGCTCCGGCAATTTCAACCAAACAGACACGGCAGGCACCGATCGGCTCGCGCTTTTCAAGGAAGCAAAGAGTCGGGATACGAATTCCGGCACGCCGAGCCGTTTCCAAAATGGTTGCACCGTCGGGGGCTTCGATAGATTTTCCATTAATCGTCAATTTATACATTGGAGGCCTCCTCATCACATACGGTGCATTTTCCATAGTCGCAGCGCAAACAGCGGCGCGCCTGGCGAACTGCTTCGGATTCATTCCACGACTGCTCCACTTCATCAAAGTTACTACGACGTTTATCGACCGGCATCATTCGCAGCTTTTCGCGCGGATATGGAACCGGATCCGTGTCCGGATCGTAGTCCGTGGTGTTTTCCTGTTCGACACGCCAGAAGGCGTGCTTTTCACCACTCAAAAGCTGATCGATCGCAACGGCCGCGCGTTCGCCATCACCAATAGCGTGTACCACCGACATCGGACCGGTTACGGAATCTCCGCCAGCAAAAACGCCGGTGCGTGATGTTTTTCCAGACACTGGATCGGCTTTGATCCAACCGCGATCATCGAGTTCCAATACACCGCCAAAAACGGAACCGTCAAGCGTTTGACCGACGGCCATAATGACCTGATCGGCTTCGATCACAAACGTATCATCCTGATCGGCCTCTGGGCGGCGGCGGCCGGAACGGTCAAACTCACCCAAATACATATGACGGCACTTCACACCGGCAACGCGTCCTTTTTGAGCAATCACCTCTTCCGGTAGCGTCAGCGTTTGAAGTTCCACGCCTTCCTGCAAGGCTTCTTCAATCTCTTCCGCATACGCTGGCATCTCCTCACGGGTGCGGCGGTAAAGCACCGTCACTTTTCCTGCACCGAGACGGATCGCGCTACGTGCGGCATCAATGGCGGCGTTACCACCGCCAATAACGACCACCTTTTTACCGACTGGCACTGAACCGCGAATATTATATTCGCGCAGGAACGCCATGGCATCCGCCATGCCCTTTACATCACTACCAGGCAATTCGACATGAATTCCGTCGGGCGCACCGATGCCGACAAAAATTGCGTCGTAGCCTTCGTCGCGCAAACTCTGAATGGTGAAATCTTTGCCGAGCGTTTGACCGGTTATAATTTTCACGCCCATATTTTCGATCATGCGAATTTCGCGGGCCAGCGTTTCACGCGGTAGACGGTAGGCCGGAATCGCCTGCACCAGCATACCGCCGGGACGCGGTTCTTTTTCGAAGACGACCGGCTTGTAGCCGAGGCGTGCGAGGAAGAACGCGCACGAAATTCCGGCGGGGCCGCCACCGATAATCGCGATTTTCTTTTGCGCGTTCTCTGCGTTGGTACGAATTTCCGGTAGCTGCATGTCATTTTCCTGATCCACCATAAAGCGCTTGATACCGCGAATGGAAACGGAGTTATCCAGTGAGGCACGACGACATTTATCTTCACAGGTATGGAAGCAAACGCGCGCGCAGACGCTGGCAAACGGATTGCGGTTACGGTGCAGTTTAAGCGCTTCGTCATAACGTTTTTCGCCGACCAGTGAAACGAAACCGGGAATATCTACCCCGGCCGGACAAGCGGTCTGACACGGCGCACGCACCAGCGACGGACAAACGCCCGCGCGGCAGTGGCGATCACGGATGTGCTCGACGTACTCTTCGCGGAAATGACGAATGGTTGAAAGCACCGGATTAGGAGCTGTCTGCCCCAGCCCGCAAAGCGAACCCTGTTTGATAAACTCGCCGAGTTCTATCAGGCGCTCGATGTCTTCCATGCGACCACGGCCTTCGCAGATGCGGGTAAGGATTTCGAGCATACGTTTGGTGCCAACGCGGCACGGCACGCATTTGCCGCAGGATTCCTCCTGAACAAATTCGATGAAAAAACGAGCCACGTCCACCATACAGGCGTCGTCGTCCATCACGATCAATCCGCCGGAACCCATAATGGCACCCAGTTCGCTGAGTGATTCGTAGTCGAGCGGCACATTGAGATGCTGCTTTGGTATACAACCGCCGGACGGACCACCGAGCTGCGCAGCTTTAAATGGTTTGTTATTCACAATACCGCCGCCGATATCATAAATCAGTTCGCCAAGCGGCGTGCCGACTGGCACTTCAACCAGACCGGTATTGCGCACGGCACCTGCCAGTGCAAAAACCTTGGTGCCTTTGCTCTTTTCGGTGCCGAACGAGGCGTACCACTCCGCGCCTTTGCTGATAATTGCCGGAACATTGGCAAAGGTTTCGACATTATTAAGGACGGTCGGCTTGCCCCACAGCCCCTTCTGCGCCGGAAACGGCGGACGCGGGCGCGGCTCGCCACGTTTTCCTTCGATGGAAGCCATCAGCGCGGTTTCTTCGCCGCAGACAAACGCGCCGGAACCCATACGGATTTCAAGGTTGAACGAGAAACCGCTACCGAGAATATTTTCGCCGAGCAGGCCGCGGGCGGTGGCGTCGTCAATCGCTTTTTGTAACCGGGCGACGGCCAGTGGATATTCGGCACGCACATAAACATAACCTTGTGAAGCGCCGATGGCGTAAGCACCGATAATCATGCCTTCGATCAGACTGTGCGGGTCGCCTTCGAGAACGCTGCGATCCATATAAGCGCCGGGATCGCCTTCGTCGGCATTACACAGCATATAACGCTGATCTGAAGGGGTCTGGCGGGTGAAATTCCACTTCATCCAAGTCGGGAAACCGGCACCGCCGCGACCGCGCAGTCCGGAGCCTTTCATTTCGTTTATGACATCGTCGGCTGTCATGCCGTCGAGAACTTTACCGAGTGCCTGATAGATACCAGCGGCCAGTGCCTCCTCCATGCTCTCGGGGTCTATTCGTCCACAGTTACGCAGAACAATTTTGGTCTGTTTTTTGAAAAAATCGATGTCATCGATGCAGGCGACCGCGTTTCCACCTTTGGCATCACGTGCGACAAGCCGTTCAATTATTTTTCCGCCAACGGCATGTTGTTTGATAATTTTAGCGGTGTCTTCCGGTTTGACGCGCTGGTAGAAGGTCATATCGTCAACCATCAGCATGACGGGTCCTTCGGCACAAAGACCCATGCAACCAACGGCGGTCACATTGATCTGACCGACCAGCTTTTGTTTAACGATTTCGTCACGCAGTGCGTTGATGACCTTATCGGAACCGGAGGCGAGACAACCTCCACCGGCGCAGACTAAAATCTGTTTTTCTTTAGGTGCAATGTGCTCCTGCGGGATTTTGCGTAACTCCTTGACGGACGAAATGATTTTTTTTGCAGGAGCGATCATTGGGTGCCTCCTTTCTCACTAGCGGCGTAGGCTTTCAGCAGTTCGCCGACTTTCGAGGGTTTTACGCGCTGATGGACATCGTCATTAACCATAATAACAGGAGCGAGTCCGCAGGCTCCGAAACAACGACCCACATCCAGCGAAAAAAGTTGATCCTCGGTGGTTTCACCGACATCGATGCCGAGTTGTTTTTTAAGCGCTGAAAGAACTTCCTTGCCGCCGCGCACGTAACAGGCGGTGCCGAGGCAGGCACGCACCACAAACTTGCCGCGCGGTACGGTGGAGAAAAAGGAATAGAAACTGACCACCCCTGCCACCTCGCTGTAAGGCTTATTAAAGGCGGTACTGATTTTTTTCAATACACTTTCCGGCAGGTATCCAAATCGGCTTTGAGCGATTTGTAAGGCGGGAATCAGACCGCCTGGTTTATCCAGATAATCTCCGATCAACTCCGTAAGTTGAAGGGCCATTTCATCTTCGGTTAACGTCTCCGAACAAGCACAACAAGTCGTGTTTTCCGTCATGGGATACCTCCGTGTTTGCAAAAATGAATGCTAAAATTCATTTTTAGTTTACACGAAAAATATTCACGGATAAAGCCGAAATCCATTAAACCCGAAGATTTTGTTTATCGCAGTGTAAAAACACCGCAGTAGCAGAAAGACCGTGACGCAAAAAACCCGCCGTTTGACGGGCGGGCTTGCTAAAGGGAAACGGAGTTAAGAGAGCCGGAGTTCGTGTCTCAAAAACAGCGCGGCAACCTTTGCGTTCGGGCCAATAGGGGCATTGCTAATTTCGTTTCAATCTCAGGGGCATTGTGGTCAAACCGAATAACAAATAATAAGCAGACAGGCACTGCTTTTGCACCTTACGCACGGTCGGTCAAAAAGCCATGGCTGAAAACTCCACACACCGTCCGGCGCACTCGAAGATCTCACCCCGCCCTATTCCGTGTGTTCTGGTGCGCCAAGCAAAGCTTGGCAGAGCTAACAAACTGAAAGGAGTTTGTCTCATGAAAAGCCGGATGCGGGAAAACTGCACGTCCGGTTTGATGAGGGGGAGTAACGTAGCGGATAAAACCTCTGCGTTATTCTCTACTCCTGGTGTCTTCCTGCGGCGGATCAGCCTGCGGTTGAAAAAAACAGCTTTTGCGCATTTTTATACGTCAGCGCAGCAATCTCTTCAACCGGAACGCCGCGCAGTTCAGCGACAGCACCGGCGATATAAATCAGATTAGCCGGTTCGTTCGGCGCTTCGCATCCAACCGGCGGGAAATCAGGCGAATCGGTTTCGATCAGTAGTCGGTCTGCCGGAACGGCAACAACTGATGCCCGCACTCTCTTCGCCTTTGGATTCGTCACCGACCCGCAGAACGAAAACCAGCAGTTCAATTCGACAAGCTCAGGAATCAGTTCCGGCGCACCGCCGAAAGCGTGCAGAACAATTTTCGGTGCCGAATGTTCGCGAAGAATTTCAATCAGCCGACCCCAGGCCTGCACACAATGCACGGCCACCGGACGGTTCAGTTCGCGCGCCAGATCCAGATGCGCAACGAAACTCGCCTCCTGCTCTGCGCGGTTTGTAAATTTGTCTTGCTTGTCCACCGTCTTGTCCGCCTTAGCCTCTGGCGACGGAGGAAGCTTGTTAGCGAAGGAGGAGAAGTCGAGACCCGTCTCACCCACACCCACACTCGAATTTTCTCGCAACAGAGCTTCCAATGTCTGGAAATCTTTTTTCCAATGTTCGAAAATAAACCACGGATGAATGCCAATCATCGTGTTGCTTTGTGGGAATTGTTCGGATATCTGGAAAATTTCGTTCCAGTCCTTGGAACTTGTTCCGCAGACGACCCTACCCGAGACACCTGCTGCGTTCGCACGGGCGAACATCTCGGGCAATTGCATATGGCAATGGGCATCGAATAATTTCATGGGATGAATCTTCAGATAGAATTGCAGGATCGACAAGATTTTATAGTTCCCATCCTGTTCTTCCTATAATACGAAATTAACTTAATCGGTATTTTTTTAAAATTATTGCCGCTTCGCTTTTTTTGGAAATACCAAAAGTACTTTCGACTGCGTCTCAGGTCTGACGAAAGCTCTTCATTTGATTGCTAATTGAATTTTTCAAACATTACCCTGCAACCAACCTATTTTTCAGAAGCTTTTTTTGCGTTCCTTGCGTTCTTTTGCGGTGAATTGAACCCTTATTTTGTAGGACTATAACAACCTCTACACAACATATTGCGCTTTTTAGCTTGCCGCCAGATAACTTAGTGAATAAATATGACTGTATTACTAACAATTTGCTAACTGACGAGGTACTAATGGATATTAAAATTGAAACTTCCCGCGACGGACTACTGACCGAGTTCGGAATCAAGACGCTCGAAAGCCGCTATATGCTCCCAACCGAAAAAAGCCCGCAGGAGGCTTTTGCCCGCGCCGCCGTCGCTTTTTCAGACGATACCGCAATGGCTCAGCGGATTTACGATTACGCCAGCATGCTCTGGTTTATGTTTTCCACCCCGATCCTGACCAATGGCGGCACCAACCGCGGACTGCCAATCTCTTGCTTTCTGAACTATGTGCCGGACAGTCGCGGCGGCATTACCGGCCATTATACCGAAACAGCGTGGCTTTCTTCATTCGGAGGCGGAGTCGGCGGCTACTGGGGCGATGTGCGCGCCTGCGGTTCCAAAACGGCGCACGGCTCCGAGTCAACCGGCGTGATCCCCTTCCTGAAAGTGGTGGATGCCGAAATGCTGGCCTTCAGTCAGGGCGTGACGCGACGCGGCTCCTATGCCGCCTACCTGCCAGTCAGTCATCCGGAAATAGAAGAGTTTCTCGACGTACGTAAACCGACCGGCGGTGATGTAAACCGTAAATCCACCAACCTCCATCACGGCGTAGTGCTGACGGAAGAGTTTATGAATCTGATCGATCAGGCAACGCGCATGCCCGGTTTCGACGACAGCTTTAATCTAGTCGATCCGCACACCAAAGAAGTGAAAAAAACCGTTTCGGCGAAAACAATATGGGTAAAACTGATTCAAAACCGCATCGAGACCGGCGAGCCCTATATCCTTTTCGATAAAGCAACGAACGATGCCCTGCCCGAGTTCCAGAAAAAGCTTGGTCTGAAAGTTCACCAGTCCAACCTGTGTAGCGAAATCACGTTGCCGACCAACGAAGAACGCACAGCGGTTTGCTGCTTGAGTTCTGTTAATCTGGAGACCTATGATGAATGGAAAAATCATCCGTACTTCATTCCCGACCTAATCCGCTTTCTTGATAACGTAATCGAATCGTTCATTCAAAACGCGCCGGACGAAATTGGCCGGGCGCGATTCTCCGCACAGCGCGAACGAAGTATTGGATTGGGTGCAATGGGGTTTCACGCCTATTTGCAGGCACATAGCATTCCATTTGAAAGCCCGATGGCCAAAGGCCTCAACCTGCAACTATTTAAACATATTAAAGAACAGGCACTAACCACGACGCGACTGCTGGCCAAAGAACGCGGTGAATGCCCCGATGCCTCCGGCTACGGCGTTCGCAACGCGCATCTGCTCTCCATCGCACCGAACGCCAGCAGTTCCATCATCTGCGGCAATACCAGCCCGTCCATCGAGCCGTTTCGCGCCAATGCGTTCACACAGAAAACCAAAAGCGGTTCGGCGTTAATGAAAAATAAATATCTGGAAGAAGTGCTCGAACGCCACGGACAAAATAATTCCGAGGTCTGGAAGTCCATCATCACGCAAGGCGGCAGTGCACAACATCTCGACTTCCTGACCGACTCGGAACGCGACGTTTTCAAAACCGCATTAGAAATTGACCAGCGCTGGGTCATCGAATTCGCCGCCGACCGCCAGCAATACGTTTGCCAGTCGCAAAGCGTAAACCTTTTCTTCCCTGCCAACGTCAGTAAACAGGAACTGCACAACATCCACATGCTGGCTTGGAAGAAAAAACTAAAAAGCCTTTACTACGTCCGCAGCGAAGCGATCAAACGCGCCGATGTCGTGTCCAACCAAAAACCGCGCGAAAAGTTACTCGACTATGACAAAGAGAGCACCTGTTTAGCGTGTGAAGGCTAAAGAATATCGAATATTGAACAAAGAATAATAAATGTCGAAGGATGAATATAATGGAACTGGATTAAGAACTTCTTAAATCGGAGTTCCTTGTTCGTTATTCGACATTCCAACGGAGTTGCCCCATGCCACTTTTAGAAGAAAGAACTTACTACAAACCCTTCGAATACGACTGGGCGTTTGAAGCCTACAAAATGCAGCAACAGATGCACTGGATTCCCGACGAGATCAACCTCGCCGACGACCTGAAAGATTTCAATGAGACCATTTCGCAGAAAGATAAAAACCTTCTGCTGAATATCTTCAAGTTTTTCACGCAAGCCGACGTCGATGTCGCCGGGGGCTACGCATCGCTGTTTCTACCGACTTTCAAGGTGCCGGAAGTCCGCATGATGCTCAGCGCCTTCGCCGCCATGGAAGCTGTCCATCAGGATGCCTACTCGCTGTTGCTGGAAACACTTGGACTTAGCGACGATGAATACACCGCCTTCATGGCGATCGCTGAAATGAAGGAAAAGCACGAATATCTGCTCAACTTCAACATGAACACGCCGTTCGACATGGCCAAAACCATCGCCGTTTACAGCGCCTTTACCGAAGGCATCCAGCTCTTCAGTAGCTTCGCCATCCTGATGAACTTTCCACGTTTCAACAAAATGAAAGGCATGGGACAGATCGTCACCTGGAGTATCCGTGACGAAAGCCTGCACGTTGAATCCATGGCCCTGCTCTTCAAAACCTTCATTAAAGAACACCCGGAACTCTGGACCGATAAACTGAAATATGAAATCTACTGTGCGGCGGAACGCTCGGTGGAACTGGAAGACCGCTTTATCGACATCGCCTTTGAACTCGGCTCAGTCGAAGGACTCACCCCGGCTGAAGTGAAAGAATACATCCGCTACATCGCCAACCGCCGCCTCATCGGCATCGGCATGAAAAGCATCTACACCGTACCAGAAAATCCACTGCCGTGGCTCGACTACATGCTCAACGGCGTCGAACACACCAACTTTTTCGAAAACCGCTCCACCGAATACGCCAAGGCTTCAACGACGGGCAACTGGCAGGACATATTCAAGTAGAGGAGTAATAGAGTGGTGGAATATTGGAATGGTGGGTTTGTAGCCGCATCCGCCTATTTTGCGCTAATGGCTCAGGCACGAAAAATTAAACAACACCTTCCCGCTGTTAAACGAGATCGGCATAGTACGGATGAATGGTGGCGAACTGGTAATGCGCAATCCCCGCGATCAACGGCACCGGAAGTTCTTCACTCACTGAAACATGTATCCACTCGACCAGCCCTGCCATCAAAGCCTGCACATCTTTCGCCTCAGGAGGCATATAAACGATCCGGCGGCTTCCGCTTTCACGAATTACATTCTGTCCATCACGGTATTCCGACGGCTTAACCTTCTGATGCCCGTTGCTCATCACCAGCGCGTGTAGCCGTTTAATCAGATCCTCAGAAACTGGCTCCTTGCGTTTAACCGTCGTCTCCACTTCATCCAGAGCGTGGTAATACCCCAGCACCTCCTGCTCATCGCGCTCGCGTCCGGGAAAATGGGCTGCGGATTGAATCACATCCTGTGCTTGCTTAAGAGTCAGCCGGTTTCCCTCGATCTCCGTTGAATAATGGGTCGAGGCCAACCGTGCGGTCTCGCGCAACCGCCGTTGCATATCAACCGTCAGAGGAAGCTGACTAAAAACCTGACAAACCGCTTCAATCCGCATCAGATTACGCGCGGTCTGCTTGGAAATCGAATAGTTGGGTTCAAACTTCATACAATAACCTGCCGTAAACTTCCTTTAAACCGCCGTTATGTTGCCGTTAAACCGCCGTTAAATTCAAGCACTGATCGGGGAAAAATCGGATCGAAAAAGCCGCGTCCGCTGAGCGCGGCAACGTCTCAAGGCAGGTAGGATGCCTGCGGTACGTATCGCGGGCATCCTGCCTGCCCAGTTGTATCGCAGGCATCCTGCCTGCCCAGTCGTATCGCAGGCATCCTGCCTGCCCGAATCTCCGTTTTCGAAGGCTTTATACATTTCCAATGCTTGGAAAATCAGGATTCCACAATCAGGCGAAGAGCCAGATTAGCCTGCATGGAGGCGACAATGCCGACGCGCGGTGCCATAAGTCCGCAACCGGGGCGCGCACCGGTTTCGAGGTCACCGACGATATAAATATTCCGCCCCATTTTTTTGATGCCGATGGTTTCTTCCGTTCCATAGCCCGCCATGCCGGAAGCTCCAATGAACGGTACGTCCGGTTTCTCTGCCGTAAACGCCTGCAAAAGCATCGCCTTCTGATCAGCACGGTCAAACGCTTCGATCATCACATTCACGTTTCCGAAGATTGGAAAAATGTTGTCCGGCGTAAGTTTTACGGCGTGCGCCTCAACCTCAACATATGGATTTATTTTCCGAAGATTGGAAACCAGCGCCTCAGTTTTTAGCATTCCAATCTGGTCGATAAAATACTGCTGACGGTTGAGGTTGCTCGATTCAACGACATCGAAGTCGGCGACAATCAATTTACCGACACCGACGCGTGCCAGCGCCACAGCAATCGCGGAGCCGAGTCCACCCAGTCCGGCGATGCCAACCGTGACGGCTTTGACTTTTGCGTGCACACCCGGTGTATGTCGTGAGGCCATCAAAGCCTCCAATTCATCCGCTGAAGGCTGTTCGCCGCGTGTGATCAAACTGACTTCGTCGCCCTCTTTCAGCGGTGCATCGGTAACCATCGCCGCGCCGTTGAGAATGACGACATCGGCGAGCGGCTTCACGACATCGCGCAATGCGAAAAGGGTTCGTGCATCGGTTTCAAAAGGCCGTTCATTGAGTTTTATTGTCAGCATAATTCACATTCACCTTTGGGAAAAATTTCCCGAAAATTTATACAGAGAGGCAAAGACACCCCCAAAGAATCTTTACAAAATCATGGCCGACAAACCTGAGGTATTCCGAAAGTGCTTTTTGTATCTTCAAAAAGAAGCGAAGCGGCAATCATTTTTAACAGCCGTATTAAAGAAGAGTTCTCCATGGTTTTGTCGTCAAATTATTTTGTTAAAGTCGTGGGCACTTCTTTCGTGGCGGGTTTTGTAAAGGTTTTCACGATCATGTGAATTCCGGTGATGATGATGAATACCGCGAAGAGGCGTTTGAGCAGTGCATCAGGAATATTGAAGACCATGTGCGTGCCGATCATCGCTCCGGCGATGCCTCCGAGCGCAATTATTCCGCAAACCGGAAGATTGATTGGAATGTCGGGGTTGAGTTTATAACGGATCGCCCCGGCCAGCGCCATTGGCAGCATGATGAAGAGCGACATGCCCTGCGCGCTTTT
>JBBQSL010000020.1:0-29891 GCA_038213895.1 Kiritimatiellales bacterium
AACGCCTTTAGCTTTTTCAACTTCAGCGACGTTGCGTAATCTGGCATTGGTCTGTGAGTTTGAATAGGCATTCAGGATGGACGGAATACCGATTGCGGCCAATAGACCGATAATCGCTACAACGATCATAATTTCAACGAGGGTGAAACCCTTCTTATTCATTTTCTTCATTTTTTTTACCTTTTATTTTTTATTTTCATTTTTTATTAATCCGGTTCGTTGGGTTTGTGGCTTCGGGCGTTTGTTTTGTGTGGCCGGTTTAAATTTTGTTAGGAATATTTATCGTTAACGTGATCATTCTATCCCGTAAATAACGTATAGCAATAAGTTTGTCATAAAATATGCGTCAGGGTTTGGATGAAATGGTTGTAGGAGTTTCCCCGACGCGGCGCGGGTAAGGTCGTCATGGTGAGTTAATGAAATCTACGAATTTAGAGTGGGTTTAGCAGAGAAAAAACAGTAGAAGGAAACAATGAAAATACCGAAATATAAAGCGCCAGTATCTTTTGAGATGCCAGATCGTAAATGGCCTTCTCGAACTTTGACCTCTAGTCCTATCTGGTGCTCCGTTGATCTTCGCGATGGAAATCAGGCGTTGCCCAATCCGATGGATCCCGATCAAAAGCTGGAATATTTCCAGATGCTGTGCCGCATCGGCTTTAAAGAAATCGAAGCAGGCTTCCCTTCGGCTAGTCAGGACGATTTCGACTTTTTTCGCCGTCTGATTGAAGAAAAGCATATTCCTGATGATGTGTTTATCATGGGTTTGACTCAGTGCCGCCCGCATCTGATTGAACGTACTTTTGAGGCTTTCAAAGGGGTTAAAAAAGGCATCGTGCATGCCTATATCGCCACGTCCGATCTGCATATGAAGCAGGTTTTCGGAACCGATCAAAAGGGTACGATGAAAGCGGCCGTTGAGGCTACCCGGCAAATTCGTGCGCTGGCCGACACGATGCCGGAGAGCGATATCCATTACGAATTCTCGCCTGAGGAGTTTACCGATACCGATCTGCCGTTCTGTCTCGAAATGTGCAAGGCCGTTTATGATGCATGGGGTAAGGCGACACCTGAAAAACCGCTGATCCTGAATCTGCCAGCTACCGTCGAGCGCCGTCCGCCTAATCATTATGCGGACATGATTGAATGGTTCTGCGCAAACTTCCCGCATCGCGACAGCGTAAAAATCTCATTGCATGCCCACAACGATCAAGGCATGGCCGTAGCCGCCACCGAACTGGCGCTGCTGGCTGGCGGTGATCGCGTCGAAGGAACCTTGTTCGGGCACGGCGAGCGCACCGGCAACGTTGACTTGGTCACCGTGGCTAATAATTTGTTTTCGCGCGGACTTGAAATCGGGTTGGACTTTTCCCGCCTGAGTGAGATTGCGGCAACCGTCGAGCGGCTGACCGGTATGTCCGTTTATTACCGCCAGCCCTACGCTGGCGAATATGCCTTTACGGCCTTTTCCGGTTCGCATCAGGATGCCATAAACAAAGGTATGCATCGGCTGGGCGAAGCGGCGAAAGTGTTTGGTATGAAATGGAAAGTGCCGTATTTGCACGTCGATCCGTCCGATTTAGGTCGCAACTTTGAGCGCTTGATCCGCATTAACTCACAGTCCGGTAAGGGTGGTATCGCTTGGGTGCTGGAGCAGGATTATGGCATTCAGGTACCTAAATCGATGCAGCCTGAACTGCGCGAGGAGGTTCAAATCTATAGCGAAGCGGTGGGGCGCGAAATTTCGTCGGAAGAGGTTCATACCGTTTTCCGCGAAAAATTTGTTAACCCCGACGGTCCTTATAAATTGATGGGTTATTGGCCGCGACCCGACGACAAGGATCCAACCTTTATTCATGGCGAAGTTCGTATCAGTATTAACGGTGAAGAAAAAACCGCTGTGGCTGACGGTAATGGACCTATCTCAGCATTTGTTCACGCCGTACGCAGTGTCGTCGGCATCGATTTCGCGGTTGCCGATTATCATGAACAGGCTGTCGGTAAAGGCGCGGATGCTCAGGCGTTGGCTTACGTTCCGCTGAAACTGGAAGGCAAGGGAATCGTCTTCGGCGTTGGTTCCGATTCGAATATCGACCAGGCCGCTGTGCGCGCCATTATTGCCGGCTTGAACCGTATCGCAGGAAAACGGAAATGAAAAAACTGGCAGTCCTTGGACATCCGATTGGCCACACGCTTTCACCCATTATGCACAACGCCTCCATCAAGGCGCTGGGGCTGGACAGCCAATATGAATACGGCAAACTCGATGTTTCGCCTGATCAATTGCTGTCTAGGCTCGCGCAGCTGCCCAGCGAAGGCTACGCCGGGGTCAATCTCACGATTCCTCTGAAAGAAGTCGCGTTTAAAGGTCTGTCAAAATTGGCGGACAGTGCGCGAATTCTCGGCGCGGTTAATACTGTTGAATTTTCCGCCGATGGAATGATCGGCCACAATACCGACGGCTATGGTTTTTTAAAGGCGCTTGAAGAAGCGTTTGGTAAAACGGTTAAGGGAGACTCCGTTTTTGTCCTTGGTTGCGGTGGTGCCGGACGGGCTGTTGCGCTTATGGCCGCGATTAATGGGGCTAAGTCGTTGACGCTGGCTGACTTGGATGCCGTTCGTGTCGCCAGTCTCACCGTAGAAATTCGTCGTGTCGCGCCGCAGGTTGAAATCTTCCAAGCCTTGGAAAGGTTGGGGCAGATTGAATCCTGCCGCCAGGCCGACTTGATTATTCAAGCTTCGCCGGTCGGAATGAAGAAGGTAGATTCTTCCCTATTACCGCGGGAGGCTTTTCGTAAGGGACAGCGAGCCTTTGATTTAATCTATATGTACCCCGAAACTGACTTCCTCCGCATCGCTAAAGCGGCTGGGGCGCAGATTTCCAATGGTCTCGGCATGTTATTGCATCAGGGAGCCAAGGCGTTTAATATCTGGACAGGAATCGAACCTGATATCGGTGCAATGCGGGAAGCATTAGAAAAGGCGGTGTACTCATGACAGAATTCTGGACGATCTACTGGTTGGCGTTAGTTTTTGTGCTGGGGCTTTGCCTCGGTAGCTTTCTTAATGTCTGTATTTGCCGTATTCCTCACGAAAAATCGGTTATCTGGCCGCCATCGGCCTGTCCGAACTGTCACAATCGCATTAAATGGTACGATAATATTCCGGTGTTGAGCTGGTTCCTGATCGGAGCCAAATGTAGAAATTGCAAACTGCCAATTTCTGTGGTGTATCCGGTTATTGAACTGCTTACCGGATTCTTTTTTCTTACCATCTGGCTTATCTACGGTGTCAGTTGGTTTACCCCCATTTATATGCTCGCCATTTTCGGCCTGTTGCTCGCCACCTTTATTGACCTTGAACACATGATTTTGCCCGATCGCGTTACGATCGGCGGCATGATCATTTTCCCGATCATCAGCGTGTTTTTCCCCGAGTTGCAGGGTGAAGTCACCTGGCAGGGCGGTCTAAAGGATGCACTAATCGGTCTGGCCGTCGGGTTTGGTTCGCTGTGGATCATTCGGGAACTCGGAACGGCCGCGCTCAAAAAAGAAGCGATGGGCTTCGGTGACGTCAAACTGATGGGTGCGCTTGGTGCGCTTTTCGGCTGGGAAGCCGTGATTTATATCGTTTTTATATCGGCATTGATCGGGTCAGTCGCGGGGATCACCCTTATCGCACTGCATCGAAAGGGTTTTCAAAGTCAAATTCCCTATGGCCCTTATATTGCACTAGCCGCCTTTTCCTGGTTGCTTGGCGGATTTAATCTCTGGGATGCCTACCTGCGCCTCATGGGGCTCTAATCCAGAAACCGTCCGCGGCGATTGCCGGTCAGTTTTCCGTTTTGAATCGTCACGGTTCCGTTGACGATTAACGTTTCGACTCCTTCGGAAAGCTGATGCGGTTTGGCGTACGTGGTTTTTTCTTTGATCTTCTCCGGATCGAATACAACCACATCGGCGAAGTTACCTTTTTTTAGCACGCCACGACCTTTTAGCCGGAAATGCTCTGCGGGCAGGGCGGTCATTTTGCGAATCGTTTCGGGGAGCGGGTCGGCGTTGCCTTCCAGCGCGGCGCGGAGCACTCTGGTAAAACTGCCGTAGGCTCGCGGATGCGGATGATCTTTGCTTAGAATTCCATCCGGAGCACGGATCGAAGCGTCACAGCCAATCATCACCCAGGGTTGCGCCAGAATCTTCCACATATTTTCTTCGCTCATGCCGAAAAAAATACCACCGGTGCGCAGCTCGTCTTTTTCCACAATATGGAGCAGTGCATCGACTGGCTCCATGTTGAGTTCTTTAGCCGCGTCGGTCAGGTACATTCCTTTAAACCGGTGCAGGTCGGGATGCTCCGTCGAGCCGATCATGATGACACCGAACCCAAATTCGCCGCGTCCTTCAAGGATCTCGGCGCGGATTGTTTTACGGGTATCGGAATCCGCCAACCGCGCCAGCACAGCGGCCTTTCCATCGTATAAGGCCCAATTCGGTAATGTAATATCCAAATCGGTGCAGGATGCTATATAAGGATAGCGGTCGGCAGCGACCTCAAGGCCTTCGGCACGGGCGGCTTCAATCATTTTTAGTGCATCATCAAGCTTATGCCAGTTTTCTTTACCGGATGTTTTTAGGTGCGAAATTTGAACTCGGACGCCCGACTTCCACCCGATTCCCAGCGTTTCATTAATCGCTTCGAGCAGTTGCTTGCCTTCGCTACGCATGTGCGAGGTATAGATTTTTTCTTTCGCGGCGCAGATCTTCGCCAGCGTAACAATCTCCTCAGTAGGTACGGCCGAGGCTGGCGGATAGATTAGCCCCGTACTCAGCCCGCATCCGCCTTCTTCAAAGGCCTGTTCAAGCGCTTTACACATGGCGTTCAGTTCGTCGGGATTCGCTCCGCGCGGCTCATAGCCGCAGAGTCCGCGGTGAAGCGTATTATGGCCAATTAAAAGTGCTTCATTCACGGACGGCTGAGTCTGTTCAAAAAGGTGGCGGTATTCAGCAACCGTACTCCATGGGCCGGGAAACGGCTTATCCTGCCAGTCGGACGGCAGTTTTGCATCGCCAAGGCGCGGCGCTACCGACGCGCCGCAGTTGCCGCAAACTTCCGTTGTGATTCCCTGAAACACCTTGCTCGACGCGCGGGGTTCAATCAGTAGATAAGCATCCGAGTGGGAATGAACATCAATAAACCCTGGACAAACGGTTTTTTCGGTTGCATCGATGGTTTGTCCGGCCTCAGCCTTGGATAAATCACCGATAGCCTCAATCCGTTCGCCACAGATTCCAATGTCCGCACGGATTTCTTTCGCGCCCGTTCCGTCTAGCAGAGTTCCATTTTTAATCAGCAGGTCGAATTTCATACGGCAGGTATGTTAACTAATAATTACAACTAATCGACATTGATTTTAGCGCGAGACTTTTAGACTGCGCCCATGAAACTGATTGTTCAGCGTGTAAAAACGGCGTCTGTGAGAGTTGACGAGAAAGGCTTGAAGCTCTACGAAGAATATGGCAAACAGCACCGCGAACTCGGCCCGCACGTTGAGATCGGTATATTTCAAGCCGAAATGGGAGTTAGCCTCATCAACGACGGTCCGGTTACGCTGATTTTAGAGAGCACTGGAAGAATGGAATGATGGAATAGTGGATTGTTGGAAGAATGGATTGATATTTTATTTTCCAATGGGTGGAAAAGCTGACGAACCTTTGTCCTGAATCATAAGAAAGCATAAAACGATGAAGACCGTTTCAAAATGGAAAAACGAAAAGCCGCAGATCCCAACGGCTACGGTCTGGTTGCTTAATGAACTGGCCGAATACCGCGGTAAACAGGATTTGTTCACCAAACAGGCACCGCAGAAGCTCAAAGTTCTTCGCGAACATGCGCTGATTGAAAGTACGGTTTCTTCCAATCGGATTGAAGGGATTGAGGTCGATCAAAAACGGATCGGCACCGTTCTGTTCGGGAAAGGACACTTACAGGATCGCGACGAGGAAGAAGTTCGCGGCTATCAGCAAGCCCTGAGCTGGATTCACGAAAAAGGAGCGACGATTCCTCTTTCCGTTAAGACCGTTTTGAAACTGCACAAAATGACCCGCCCGAATCTTTGGGACAGCGGACAGTTCAAAGAGAATGACGGCGAAATTATTGAAAAGCATCCTGACGGACGCATAACGGTTCGCTTTAAGCTGCTTTCCGCCAAAGAAACTCCGCAGGCGCTGGCACAGCTTTGCACGGACACTGCGCAACTTTTGCAGGGCCGGGAAGTTCCACCGCTCATCCTGCTGGCGGCATTCAACCTCGACTTCCTTTGCATCCACCCGTTCCGCGACGGCAACGGTCGCGTTTCCCGTCGGAGAGAAGACCGAAGTTGTGGTGCGGGCGATTCAGTCATTCTCCGGCGATTTTCATGTCACCGAACTTCAGAAGAAATGCCCGGAAGTCAGCGTTGACCTCTGTTGCTGGGAGAAGAACTTGAATGTAAAGGAGCCAATACAATGAGTAAAGACTGCAAAAAATGGGAGGCGGATTGTAAGGAAATCCGTACAGAAAATGAGAAAATACTGGAGGCGTTTGGAAAGTGGCTGGAGGCCAAGGGGCTGAAAGGGAAGACGATACGCGATCACATTTTTAATGTGGATTTATTCATCAATCATTACTTGCTCTATTACGATATAACGAAAGCCGAGGCAGGTGCCGCCTCTGTTTCAAGCTTCTTTAGCACGTGGTTTTACCGAAAAGCGATGTGGGCATCAGAGAGTTCCATCAAAAAAACAGCGGTAAGTCTCAAGAAATTTTATCAATACCTTTTTGAGGTTGGTGCCGTGACAGAGCTGGACGTTTCTGAATTAAAAACAACTTGTCGGGACGAACTGCCGCAATGGATCGAGGCCGTTCGTCGGTTCGATGACTTGGCTAATTTGGATAAGTGGTAACCATGGAACGCAACGGAAAGAGGATGTTGGAAAACAGGAGTGTTGTATGTCGAAAGCTTTTATTTAATCGAGAAATTCTTCGTGTCTTTGTGGTCAAAAGTTCCAAGGTTCAAAAAATGATTTTGCCGATAAATGATTTTGTAAGGTAGTCTTGGCTCAATTATGGAGAAAGAGAATTTATGAGGGATCATAAAAAGAACGAACTCGGCAAAAATCCGGAAGAGTTGTTTGGGCGCGTGGTTGCAATCCTTGAGCAGGCGCGCGGCAATGTCGTCCGAGCGGTCAACTCAAGTATGGTGCTGGCCTACTGGCTGATTGGTCGCGAGATCGTTGAGGCGTTGCAGGGCGGCGAGGAGCGCGCGGAGTATGGCAAGAAGGTTATCGAAGCGCTTTCGGGGCGGCTGACGGAGCGGTATGGGAAGGGATTTTCGGAGCAGAGTTTGCAGAATTTCAGGCGTTTCTATCTCGCTTACTTGGAAAGGGTTACAATTCCCTCCCCGACGGGGAGGGAATCTTCCGGCATTCTCTGGTATCCGGAGAAATTACGCCCACTGGGCGTGGGATCCTCTCGGGAAGCAATTCCCTACCCAGCGGGTAGGGAATTGACACCCCCAGTGAAAGGTCATCCGCCGGGTGACGAATCACAGCTGGGGTTTTCTCCGCATCTTTCCTGGTCGCATTACCGAGCGTTAATGCGGGTGGAGAATGAAGCCGCACGCTTGTTTTATGAAAAAGAAGCGGTCGAGTGCGGTTGGAGCAAGACGCAGCTTGAGCGGCAAATCCATTCGTCGTATTACCAGCGAATTGTTGCCAATCGCGGTACGGCCGGATTGATTGCCGCAGAGCGGGATCGTTTGCCGGGAGAGTCCGTTGGTGCCGAACATTTTTTAAAATCGCCCTATGTGCTGGAATTTCTTGGTTTGCCGGATTCTCCGGAACTCCACGAAACGGATGTTGAGCAGGCGATTATTGATAATCTTCAGTCGTTCCTGTTGGAGTTGGGAAAGGGTTTTTCGTTCGTTGCTCGGCAAAAACATATCCGGTTTGATAGTGAGGATTTATATATTGATCTGGTCTTTTACAACTTTATGTTGAAGTGTTTCCTCCTGATTGATTTAAAGATCGGCAAGCTGACGCATCGGGATGTCGGTCAGATGGATGGTTATGTCCGGTTGTTTGAGGATCGTTTTAAAGTTTCTGGAGATAACCCGACGATCGGCTTAATTCTTTGTTCTGACAAAGGCGAAGCGGTGGCGAAATATTCGGTTTTAAGTGAGGGCCGTCAGATATTTGCTTCGAAATATCTTCAAGTTTTGCCCAGTGAGCAGGAACTTCAGCTGGAGATGGAAAAAGAGCGCAGGTTGATCGAGACGGCCTTAATGGAGAAAGTGGATTTATGAAAACACAGAAAACAACAGTCGGAACAATTAACGAAGACGTGCTGGCGTTTACCGCCGGACGCGATGTGGAACTGGATATCAACTTGATTACCGCCGATTGCATCGGTACCGCCGCGCATGTGACGATGCTTTCGAAAATGAAGCCCGCGATCATTACTGCCACTGAACGCAAAAAAGTAATTCAGGAGCTCAATGCCATTGTCTCTCTGGCCGCCGAGGGAAAATTTAAAATCCGCCTCGCTGATCAGGATGTGCATTTGGCGGTCGAGCGGACGCTGACCGAAAAGCTGGGCGATCTCGGCAAAAAGGTGCATACCTGCCGTAGCCGTAACGATCAAGTCGCCGTTGATTTGCGTCTTTACGCCCGTGAAGAAATTCTTGGAACGCTTGACGAAGCCGCCGCGCTGATTTCCGCTTTGTTGGCCTTCGCCAAGAAAAATGAAAAAGTTCCAATGGTTGGCAGAACCCATATGCAACCGGGTATGCCGTCGTCGGTCGGCCTCTGGGCCGCCGCGCACGCCGAAAGTCTGCTCGACGACTGCGCACTATTGGTCAACGCCTATGAGCTGAACGATCAATGTCCGCTTGGTTCCGCCGCCAGCTACGGCGTACCGTTGCCGATTGACCGCGAACTGACCGCCGATCTGCTCGGTTTTAGCCGTCCGTCACACACCGTGCTTTATGCCAATAATGGGCGCGGCAAGCTGGAATCCATTGTGCTCGGCGCGATGAGCCAAGTGATGCTTTCGCTTTCGCGCATGGCGCAGGACTTGATGCTGTTCACCATGCCGGAGTTTGGCTATTTCACGCTTCCGGATGAGCTGACAACCGGCAGCAGTATTATGCCGCAGAAGAAAAATCCGGACGTGATCGAACTGGTGCGTGCTCGCGCCAGCCGCGTCAAAGCCTGTGAGCTGGCGGTGTACGATCTCATCAAAGGATCGCCCGGCGGCTACAACCGCGATCTGCAGGATGCCAAGGAGCCGTTCATGGAAGGCATCGCTATGACCCGCGCCTGCCTGCGGGTTCTGTCACCATTCGTTCAGGCAATTCGGGTGAATAAAGAAAAACTGCTGGCCGGTTTCACACCGGATGTGTTTGCCACCGACCGCGCGCTCGAACTGGTCGGGCAGGGCATGCCGTTCCGCGACGCCTATCATTACGTCAAAGAGAACCTCGGCGAACTGGCGGACATGGATCCGGTCAAAGCGATTATGCAGAAGACGCACCTCGGTGCACCGCTCGGCATCGACTGGGAACTTCTCAAGGATCGTGCTGCTGCCGTGGTTGAAACCGTTAGCGAAGAGCGCCGCGTGATTGATCGTGCTGTTACTAAATTGATGAAATGAAAATGAAAACAATCATCTACTGGTTTTCGGGAACGGGGAATTCGCTGGCAGTTGCCAAGGCGCTGGCGGAGAAATGCGGGGACACCGAGCTAATTCCGATGGCGAAAGCACTCAAAAATCCGCAGCCGCCTGCCGAGCGTATTGGGCTGATTTTTCCGGTTTATTCATTCGGGCCACCCGCATTGGTTGGACGTTTTATTGAAAAACTCAACGTCTCATCGGGCGCATATATTTTTGCTGTGACCACTTATGCTGCGAATAAAGGCGGCACGCTATCGATTTTGCAACGCCTGTTGCAGAAGCGCGGACTGGAGCTTGCCGCCGGATGGGGTGTGAAAATGCCGGAAAACTATCCACCGCTCGGCGGCGCGCCTGCGCCAGAAAAACAGCAGACCATCCATGCAGCCGCTGCAGAAAAAATCGAACAGATTGCAACGGAACTTCAGCAGATGCCTCGCGGGGTTTATGAACCTTCTCCGCTGATCTGGCGGTTTTTGAGCCGGATGGCTTATCCTTTGTTCGTGAAAAATGTGTGGCGCGCTGACAAGTTTTTTCGCGCCGATTCCAACTGTAACGGATGCGGAATTTGCGCAAAGGTTTGTCCGGTGAATGATATTGAAATGACGGATGGCAAACCGAAGTGGCTGGGTCGTTGCGAGCAGTGCTTTGCCTGCTTTCATTGGTGCCCGCAAAAGGCCGTGCAATACGGACGTTCTGCAAAACAGCATCGATATCATCACCCTGCCGTCGTGCTTTCCGATGTAGCGGCTGATGATGAGAGTGCGGCGGTCGCGTCTGGCGCTGGTTCATGAACGGGCGAACTCCACCAGCGGATTGATGTCAAAACGATCTGCGGCGCGCAATGCCGCAATGATCTCAATATTTGAAGCGGAGTTCGCAACATAGCATCATGATCAATTTGTAGGACGCGCTTCCCGTATTCGGGGGCGTGTGTGTTCCTATCCGTGCGAGGGACACAAACTCTCTGAATACAGAGAAGCTCGTCCTACAAAAATAAGCCTGCTATGCATTATTCCGACAGAAGAGACATTCCTTTTACAAAAGCGTTACGTTGCGTAATCTGGGACATTTTCTCCGAAAACTGGAGCAATGTTGCACGTCGCAACATAATAAACCACGCAACATAACCATTCCCTTCGGCCATTGCTTTGCTTCGCGCAGCCTCTCTCCCGTTGGTCGAGTCCAGCCGCCCGGCGGAAAGGTCTGCGACCGTTTTCACCCTACAATTTGAGAGAACGAATTAATTAAAAAGCAGGCCGTAGCGCAGCTACCCGCGGTAGCGGTTGGTGATGGGCATGCGGCGGTCGCGGCCAAAGGCTTTGGGCGTGATCTTGATGCCGGGCGGGCCTTGCCGGCGTTTATATTCGCTCAGATCAACCAGCCGGACGGCTTTGCGCACGGCGGCTTCGTCGAAACCGACGGCGAGCATGGCGTCCACGCCCATATCTTTTTCGACATAGGCTTCGAGAATCGGATCGAGCACGTCGTACGGCGGGAGCGAATCGCTGTCCTTTTGGTCGGGCCGCAGCTCGGCCGACGGCGGGCGCTCGATGGTGGATGGCGGAATGACGATGCCTTGTCGGTTGCGCCATTTACATAGATCGAATACCAGCGTTTTTGGCACATCCTTGATGACGGCAAAGCCGCCAGCCATATCGCCGTAGAGCGTGCAGTAGCCGGTGGCGAACTCGCTCTTATTACCGGTGGTCAGCACCAGCCAGCCGAATTTGTTGGAGAGCGCCATAATTAGCGTGCCGCGGATGCGCGCCTGCAAATTTTCTTCGGTCGGATCCGGTTTCATCCCGTTCCAAACTTTAGAAAGTTCGTCGGTGAATTTTCCGAAGATTGGAAAGATTGGAATCGTATGGAATTCGACACCGAGATTTTTGGCAATCAGCCCGGCGTCAGAAATTGTTTCGTTCGATGAATAGTGTGACGGCATGGTGACGGCGGCGACGCGATCCGCGCCGAGCGCATCAACCGCCAGCGTCAGCACGAGGGCCGAGTCGATTCCACCACTGACCGCAACCACCGTTTTTTTGAAGCCATTTTTGTTTACATAATCGCGCAGGCCAAGTTTTAGCGCTTCGTAAATTTCTTCAACCGGATCGAGCGGTTTAGGATTTGCCGCGCCTGCCAGTGTGAATTCCTGAAAGAGTGGCGCGCGGGCGGTGACGTTGCCGTTGGTATCGAACGCGGCGCTACCGCCGTCAAAGACCAGTTCGTCTTGTCCGCCGATCAGATTACAGAAGAGCAGGGGGGCCTTGAGTTTCTTGGTAGCGGCGGAAAAAATATTTTCGCGTTCAAGGCGTTTCCCGCAGTGGTAGGGCGAGGCGGAGAGATTAATAACTAATTCTGGGTTTTCGGCGGCGAGTGTGCGGCAGGCTTCGCCGTCGGGTTGCCACGAGTCTTCGCAGATGTGGATGCCAACCTTTATGCCAAAGGCATCAAAGGTGAACGCTTCTTGCCCCGCATCGAAAACGCGTTTTTCGTCGAAGACGCCGTAGTTTGGCAGAAGCATTTTGCGATAAATGCCGACGACTTTTCCGTCATGGAAAACAAAAGCGGCATTATAACGTCCCGTGCCGTCGGCGAGCGGTGCGCCGACGACGGTAAAAACCTGCTTTGGTAGGGCATCCGCCAGACGTTTCAGTTGTTTATCGCAGTCCTGAATAAAGTGTGGGCGCAGGATAAGGTCTTCGGGCGGGTAGCCGCACAGCGCAAGTTCGGGGAAAACGATCAGCTGTGAACCGCACCCAGCGGATTCCTTTGCAGCGGCGATGATGCGGTTCGCGTTTTCTTCTAGCGCCCCGACGGTCGGATTGAACTGAATGAGTGCTGTTTTCATAAGTACTGCGTATTGCGTATTGCGTATCGGAACCAATACGGAATACGTAGTACGTTCTATCTTCTGTAGTTCGGGGCTTCTTTGGTGATTTTGATGTCGTGAGCGTGGGCTTCAGTGGCTCCGGCGGCGGAGACTCGGACAAATTGTCCGTTTTCTTGAAGGTCAGAAACGGTGCGGCAGCCGCAGTAGCCGAGACTGGCCTGAAGTCCGCCGCTGTACTGTTTGAGCACTTTGCTGACCGTTCCGGCGTACGGAACGACGCCCTCGATGCCTTGCGGTACGAGGTCGTCGTCGGCACCATCTTTTTGTCCATACCGTTGACGTGAGCCTTCACGCGATTTCATGGCATCGAGGCTCCCCATACCGCGGTAAACGACAAATTGTCGGCCTTCGTAGAGAATTTTTTCGCCGGGCCCTTCGTCGGTACCTGCGAGGACGGATCCCATCATGATGCTGGAGGCTCCAGCAACGAGTGCTTTAGCAATGTCCCCCGAGTGGCGGATACCGCCGTCGGCGATGACTGGGATAGACCCTTTGAGTGCGTCGGCACAGTTGTAGATGGCACTGATCTGTGGGATGCCGACGCCGGCGATGACACGGGTCGTGCAGATGGAGCCGGGACCAATACCGACCTTAACAGCATCTGCGCCTGCTTTACGCAAAGCCAGCGCGGCTTCGCCCGTGGCGATATTACCCGCGATGACATCAATGCCCGGCAGGTTCTTTTTGACCCATGTGGTCATTTCAATGACGCCTTTGCTGTGGCCGTGGGCGGTATCTACGACGAATACATCCACTTCGGCACCGGCGAGGGCTTCGGCGCGCAGATAATCACCGGGGCCGATAGCGGCGGCGGCGCGCAGGCGGTAATGCTCATCTCGGTTGTAGAGCGGACGGGTGTTTTCGATCAGGTCGGCAACGTCGGTGTAGCTATAGAGCCCGATCAGTTTACTGTCTTTTACTAGCGGCAGTTTGCCAATCTTGTTTTTCCGCATGATTTCATAGGCTTGTTTTAGATCGGTGTCGCCAGCGGCTGTGAGGACTTCCTTCGTCATGATATCCCCGGCGCGCACGTTATTGTTGACGGCGTATTTCATATCCTTGGTGGTTAGAATGCCTGCGAGGTTACCGTCGTCGTCCATGATAGGGAAGCCGCTGAAACTGTAGCCTTTTTCCAGACGGTGCTGTTGAATTTGTGCGAGTGTTTGGTTGATATTGAAGGTGATTGGTTTGCCGATCAGACCGTTGAGGTAGTGCTTAACCCGAGAGACGTCGCCCGCCTGTCGTTCGGGATCAAGGTTTTTGTGGATAACTCCGATGCCGCCATGTAGCGCCATGGCAATCGCCATATCCGCTTCGGTAACCGTATCCATTGCCGCGCTGAGGAATGGAATGTTGAGTTTGATGTTGGTGGTGAGGCGGGAGGTAATATCGGTATCAGCAGGCAGGAAATCAGCGTACTGAGTGATCAGAGAAACGTCGTCAAAAGTGAGTCCTTCAAAAGGAAAGACGCTCATAAATTTATCGAGATACTTATTTTGGCTCATGGAATGTGTCCTTTTGCCGCAACAGCTTGGAGACTGTGGCGGTTTGAGTCAATCATGTTTTATTGAAGACAAAAAGCAGTCATCCATGATTCACTTCATCGGTAACTTAATAATTTTATGGAGGTCTGGATGTTTGTTATACAGGTAGATATTCAGGTGAAACCCGATCGCGCGGAACAGTTTATCGCAGCGACCAAAGAAAACGCGGGAAACAGTATGGCCGTTCCGCGTAGTAGCAAGAAATATATAACACTTTTTCCGGACGACTCTGGTTGGGGCCGCGCATGAATTTTGAATTCGCTACCGCCGGACGGATTATCTTTGGCAACGGAACGCTGACGCAGGCTGCGCCGATTGCCGCCGGATTTGGCTGCCGTGCACTGGTCGTCACCGGACGGAATACCGAACGTGCCCGTTCTCTGTTGGATGCGTTAAAAAAAGAGGGCTTGGAAACCGTACTTTTCCCAGTTGATGGCGAACCGACGGTTGCGGACGCGCGAACCGCTGTACATCGCGCCCGCGCCGCAACGTGCGATCTGGTGATTGGCTTTGGCGGCGGTAGTGTCATCGATCTTGCTAAAGCCGTAGCGGCGCTCATGACTAATCTTGGCGATCCGCTGGATTATCTCGAAGTGATCGGCAAAGGTCTGCCGCTGACCGAACGCCCCGCGCCGTGTATTGCCATTCCGACTACCGCCGGAACTGGCGCGGAAGTAACGAAAAATTCAGTACTTTCTTCGCCGGAGCACCGCGTCAAAGTCAGCATCCGTCATCCGCTGATGATTCCCGACGTGGCGATTATTGATCCGGAATGTACACTTTCTATGCCGCCGGCCGTGACCGCCGCGACGGGGCTTGACGCGCTGACTCAGTTATTGGAAGCGTTCATTTGCAAAAAGGCCAATCCAATGACCGATGGCTTTTGTCGTGAAGGACTACCGCGCGTGGTGCGTTCATTGCGCCGTGTTTTTGAAAATGGATCAGATATTAAAGCTCGCGAAGAAATGGCACTAGCCAGCCTGTTCGGTGGACTGGCGCTGGCCAACGCCGGCCTCGGTGCGGTACATGGATTTTCCGGGCCGATTGGCGGAATGTTTGATGCGCCGCACGGCATGGTTTGCGCCGCGCTGCTTCCGCATGTGATGAAAACGAATTTGACGGCGTTGCGTGAACGCGCTTCCGAAAATATTGTAGGACGCGCGTCCCGTATTTGGGAGCGTGTGCTTCCCTGTTTACCCGAAGAACACAAGCCCTCTGAATACAGAGAAGCTTGTCCTACAAATGAGAGAGCTTTGGCTAGACTCGATGAATTTGCGCAAATGACCGGCGGCAAGACGGCGGAAGACGGGATCAAATGGATTGCCGGGCTCTGCCGCGACTTGCAGGTTCCTCCGCTTTCCGCGCTCGGCGTGACGGCGGATGATTTTCGGGCGCTGGTCGAAAATGCCCAACGCGCCAGTAGTATGAAAGGCAATCCTATTGAGCTGTCCGCTGCCGAGCTGATCAATATTTTACGTGATGCCTTATGATGAAATCCTATAGCAGATCCATTATTCCGTCTTATGTGACTCCTTCCGGGGAACGTGGCTTCACGACCATTTATGAATTTATTTTGTTTCGCTTTCCGCGTATTCCGGAATCAGTTTGGCGCGAACGAATTGAACTCAATAAGGTGCATTTCGATGATGGCGAACTGATCTGTTTGGTCACCCCTTATCAGGATCGCCGCCGTATTTGTTATTATCGCGAGGTTATCGACGAAACAAAGATTCCCTTCGAAGAAGAGGTGATCTTTGAGAATGATGATTTCTTAGTGGTCGATAAGCCGCACTTTCTACCGGTTCATCCGGCCGGAACCTATGTAAACGAGACGTTGGTCACGCGACTGCAAACTAAGTATGGATATGAAGAGCTGAGTAGCGCCCATCGAATTGACCGATTAACAGCTGGGTTGGTGCTCTGTGTAAAAAACCGTTCGAAGCGCGGTTTGTACCATCAGCTCTTCAGGGCTGGTGCGGTGAAAAAGATTTATCTCGCGGCGGGAAAGCTTCCGCCGTCGACCGGACAAACTCGCTGGCACATTAAGGCGCGAATGGAAGCTCGTGATAACGACCATTTTCGTATGCAGATTGTTCCCGGCGGGCCGGTCAACTCGGAGAGCATCATCGACCTCATCGGATGCCATGACGGGATTGGCTTGTTTCGCTTGCAGCCGGTAACGGGTAAAAAACATCAATTACGCGTACACCTAGGTGGCATTGGAGCCTGCATTATTAACGACCCGTTGTATTCGGATTATTCAGACATAGAGACCCTTGATGATTATCATCGTCCGATGCAATTGCTGGCGCACCGCCTTGAATTTATAGATCCGGTTACGGGGAGATTAATGGAATTCATGAGCAATTTTTCGCTCAGCTTGTTTCCTAAACCTTTTGTCGCCGAATCGTTAAGGAATTGCTAGTTTCTGTCGCATGTTAATTGTTCAGTCCAAAAGTACCGATGTCTACCGCAACCTCGCGGTGGAGGAGTGGCTGCTGGAGAATGCGCCGCACCTGCCGGTGTTGCTGCTGTATATTAATTCGCCGTGCGTCGTCATCGGCAAAAACCAGAACCCGTGGCGTGAATGCCGGTTGTCGCTGATGGAGAAAGATAAAGTACCGCTCGCGCGGCGGATTTCTGGCGGTGGCGCGGTTTACCATGACGAGGGCAACCTCAACGTCAGCGTCATCGTACCACGCACTCAGTATCGGGAAGAAAAGCAGTACGAATTGATTTTTGAGACGCTGGAAACATTCGGTATTCAAGCATCCAAGCTTCGGAAAAACTCGCTGGCGGTGAATGGGAAGAAATTTTCCGGACAGGCTTTTTGCTTTCGCAGCGACCGCGTTTTGCACCACGGCACACTATTGGTCAACAGTGACCTTCAACGGCTGGGCCGCTACCTTGGTTCTGAAATTACTGGCATTGAAACCAAAGCGGTCGCCTCCATTCCGGCGGAAGTGATGAATCTGGCGGATGCAGAGAACCCCCCGCCTCCCGTGGAGGGGATTTCTGCTTATTCTGAAGTTTTATTCGGCGCGATCCCCTCCGTTGGAGGGGTGCCGGAACGGCGGGGTGGGTCTGATGTTATGACATCTCAGTCGCTAAATCTTCCACTAACCATCGAAACACTTTCCGCCGCACTGATAGGGACGTTTAAGAAAGAGTATGGGAGTGCATGGAGGTATGTGGGTGTTGGGGTGTGTGAGTGTTGGGATGACCGAGAGATTCCGGAAGCGGAGTTGGTTTCTACAATTCAAAGAAACGGTTCCAACGATTGGAAACTTGATCATACGCCGCGCTTTCAGGTAAAACTCAACGATCAAGTGCTCGAAGTTGAAAAAGGTCGCATCGTAAATCTTGCGGGGTACCCGCTGTTCGAAAGGATTCGTTCGAGATGAAAGTCAATGGGAAATACTACAGGACGGTTTGGATCAAACCAGATGATCCAGCTGTGATACAGGTTATCGATCAACGGAGGCTTCCGCATGAATTTGTGGTGCTGGATCTGAAGACGGTCGACGAGTTTCAGCTGGCCATTAAAGATATGGTCGTTCGCGGTGCCGGTTTGATCGGTGCGACGGCTGGGTACGGCATGTATATCGCGGCGCTGACAGCACCACGCGACCGTTTTGAATCGTTTGTCCGGACTGCGGGAGAAATTCTCACGGCCACCCGACCGACCGCATCAAATCTGGCGTGGGCGGTGAAACGCCAGTTAACTGCTATGTCTTCGGTAAAACCGCCGATGGTACTGTAACAGAGGTTTTGGTATGCCCAGAAAATACTCCGGTAAAAAACTACGGGTTTGATGTCACCCCGGCGCGCCTGATTACCGGTTTTATTTGTGAGCGTGGGGTTTGTCCGGCCACCAAAGATGGAATACTGGGACTTTTTCCCGAACAACGGAGACCAGCATGAATGAAGGGTATATAAAATTTTCTGTACATCTAACGGAAGGCGATCTTCCGGCGTGTCCCGCATTAAGCAGGCTAAATGAAGTCCGGACTGAATTGCACGATCTGGGTCTGGTTGGCGTACTGCCGGACGGTATCGGTTACGGCAATGTCAGCGTGCGTCTGAACGGAGCGGATAAATTCATCATCAGCGGAACGGCGACCGGTGCCAAGCGGGTGTTGGCTTTGATGGACTACTGCATGGTGGACTCGTTTAACGTTTCTCGGAATGAAGTTTTTTGCACCGGACGGATCCGGGCGTCATCGGAGTCGATGAGTCATGGGTCGGTCTATCAGGTGAATCCGACGATTCGTTGTGTGATCCACATTCATCATCAAACTATGTTCCGTTTTATGCTGGTGAACGGATATTCGCGGACATCCGAACAGGCGGCCTACGGTACGCCGGCCATTGCTGAAGAAACGGTAAGGCTGGTTCGTGATGCCGGTGCGGCGCAGGGCATCTTTGTCATGGCCGGACACGAAGACGGAGTTGTTGCCTATGGAGCTGATATCGAGTCGGCTAGGCAGCTTTTGCTTGAGGTTTATCGCCGGGCGACTTAAAGATCGCTTTCAGGTAACGCTTAACGATCAAGTGCTCAAAGTTTAAAAAAGCCGCATTACAGAACTCGAAAGCACTCCGTGCTCGAAGGTTTAAGTGGTTGGGTGCAGGTGGATGTTGCCTAGGTGAACGTGCTTCAGGCCGTTACACTCGGCGATGCTTTTGGCTTGGAGGAGGCTTTCCAGCGGTGCTTCGTGCCACTGTGCCGTCGGACGGTAGGCGCTGAAGTGCCACGGAACATCCGGCCCGAGATTTGAGACAGCCCATTGGGTCATGGCGTCAATTTCGGCGGGTGAATCATTCTGGCAGAATTTACAGGTTAGGTTGCAACCGACGGTGCCGAACGACAGCACGTTGGAACCGGGTAGAAAATGGTAGAGCGGCTTTTTCTCAATCGGATCTACCGCCAGCCCGGAGATCAGGCCGTAGGAGGCGGTGATCAGTTCGTCACCGCTCCGTTGTCGGACGAGACACGTGCCGTGCTTGCCGTCGGCAATATGGCAGTGGCGCGGACAGAGATCGCATTCAATCAGTCCGTTATTCCGCAGATAAACGCCGATTAACGCAGATGAAGGGAAAGAAAATCTGCGCACATCTGTGATATCTGCGGATTCCAAATCTCGTTTCCAACACAACATCCCGAAATATAACGCTATTCACGCCGGAGCGCATTCATTAAAAAGATGCGCGGCGAACTGGTTGATCTGCGTAACTCCGGCGACACCGTCGGATCGAGCGGTCAGGTCGTCGGCTATGGTGCCTTTGCGTTTTATGAATAAACCGGTCGCCGGTTAGTGCTTCAGCAACATGGCGGGCGTTTCGATCTGGATCATGTTGGTGTGCTGTGAAGCATCTTTATGTCCGCCGCCGATGAAGACAATGAGGTCTTCTAGTTCGATCCGTTTTTCGTCGAGCATTTTGCGCAGACAGACTTTGACGAGTTCTTCGTCGGTGGTTTGAGTCACATCAATTTTTGCTGAATAAACACCGTAGCTGAGCGCGAGCTGGCGAACTGTGCTCATGTGATCGGACAGCGCAAGAATTGGGACTTTGCCGCGGTACGAAGCGCAGATGCGAGCGGTTTCGCCAGCGCGAGTGCTGGTGATGATCGCTTTAACGGGCAAAGCCGCCGCGCAGGATACGGCCGCTTTGGCCAAGTGATTCCGTGCCATGACTTCTTTATTTTGCTGATGCACGGGCAGGGTAGCTAGTAAGGAATCTTTCTGAGCTTCGACGGTTTTGGCGATTTTTGACATCATTTGAACGGTTTCGATCGGGAATTTTCCGTAGGCGGTTTCGCCGCTGAGCATGATGGCATCGGTGCCGTCGTAGATGGCGTTGGCGACATCACTCACTTCCGCACGGGTAGGGCGCGGATTATCAATCATCGAGTGCATCATCTGTGTGGCGGTGATCACCGGTTTGATCCGCCGGATGCAGGTTCGGATCATCTGTTTCTGAACGCCGGGAACTTCTTCGGCAGGGATTTCGATACCCAGGTCTCCGCGGGCCACCATGATTCCATGTGCGACGTCGAGAATGGATTCTAGGTTGTTGACGCCTTCCTGATTTTCAATTTTGGCGATAATTTTGATCGGGCTTCGGCGCAGATCGAGAATGCCCTGAATCGCTAGTACGTCTTCCCGGCAGCGAACAAAAGAGTGTGCGATGAAATCCACTTCGGTGCGGGTGGCCCAATCGATAAACTCGGCATCTTTTTCCGTGAGCGTGGGCAGATCTAGTTTAGCACCGGGTACGTTAACGCTTTTTTTGTTTTTGATCTCACCGTCATTGAGTGCGGTGCAGATTAGCACGTTAGGATTTTTCTTTTGGACAGAAAGGGCAATCAGGCCGTCATCGATCAACACCTGACTGCCAACGGGTACTTCGTCGGCAAACCCGCTGTAAGAAACTTGGAATCCATTTTCGGGTACATGCATTACGCCGATTTCAATCAGATCGCCTGTTTTGAGCTGGATTGTTTTCACCATGTTGCAGGTGCGGATTTCCGGGCCCTTGGTGTCCAGCAGAATGCCGGTGCGGTCTGATACAGCGCGGACGGCGGTGACAATTTTTTCGGCTGCCGCGATGTCCATGTGCGCCGTATTCAGGCGCACCACATCCATGCCGCTTTCGATGAGCTTCTGGATAAAATCAGGATCGCATCGGTTGTCAGCCAGTGTGCAGATAATCTTTGTCTGTTTATTGCGCATACAGATACCTTTGATAACGTGGCGGAGCGTTGTAACAGATTCTTTCCATCGGGCTAGCTTTAAATGAATAAAACAACTAAGCTGATTGCCATGAACTCGGAACATCAGAAGATTCTTCTACGAATTGCGCGTGATTCGAATTCCCAAGCCTTGGAAAATCCGCGGGCGAAGGTTCCAGACCTTGGAAATATTCCTGCTGAACTTTTGGACAAGAAGCTTTTCTGGTCTCATCTTAAATTGAAGACGGGACTGCCCGCGGATTACTGGTCGGATACCCTGCGGGTTTTCCGCTATACAGCCGAGTGTTTTACGGTGTAAGCTGAAACTACTTTATGACAAAAAAACCGGTCATTCTTTTTGCGATTAACGGGCTCGGCATGGGGAACAGTACGCGTTGCCATGTAATCATTCAGAAGCTGATGACCGAAGCCGAAGTTCATGTCATCACTTCGGGAAACGGACTTTTCTTTTTTAAAGACCGCCCCGGCATTGTCTCGCTTACGGCCACGCTGCCGCTGGCTTACGCGTTCTCCGGTGACGGAGTTAATGCGCTGGGAACGCTGGCTATGGTGAAGACCTTGAGGAAGCAGCTACACGATAAAAAAGAGCGGCTCGAAGCGTTACTCGACGAACTGAAACCCGATCTGGTGGTAACGGATTCCGAATATGTTATTCGTCCCATACTGCGCCGTAAAATTCCGCTGGCAGGGATTAACAACTCCGACGTGGTCGTGACGGAGTATTTTCGCCGGAAAAAACTGCCAGCCTCTATTCGGGCTCATTTTTGGCTCATCGAATACTCCGATTATCTGCTGCATCGTAGCAAATGGAATATGGCGGTCAGCCCGTCGCCATTTGCCGCCGTTCCGCGTAGCGATGTGTTTAAGAGGATTGGGCTAATCGTCCGCGATGGAGCACGCGAAACGGCGCTGGAGCGGGCTGGAAAACCCATGCCGCTTCCGCAGGAAATCGATCGGATTGTTGTCATGCTGAGCGGATCTGCCTTTGCGTCGCAGATCGACGAGCTACAGACTCTTCCATGGCAAGTGGATGTGATCGGTCGTGAAGGAATTAGTGCCGGGAATGTCATCTATCACGGGAAAATCCGCGAAAGCCTAGAGTTTGTCCGTAATGCCGGAGCCTTGGTAATTAATGGCGGATTCTCCTCGGTGAGCGAAGCTGTTGCCATGATGCGGCCTGTTTATGTTATTCCTGTTCCCAATCACGCCGAACAGTTGATGAATGCGCTGATGGTGAAAGAGATTGGGGCTGGGGACGTGGCGGATACCAGTACAATCATTCAGCGGCTCAAGGATGCGTACCGGCTGAACCGCTGGGACGGGATTAAAGAGAAGTGCGCCTCGGTTAACTTTAATGGCGGTGACGAAGCGGCCGCGCTGCTTCTTCAGCTCTTGCGTGGAGCCAAAGCATGATCATTTGCGCCGACGATTTTGGGATGACCGCTGACATCAATCGTGCCATAACAACGTTGGCTTGCGCCGGAAAAATTGACGCCGTTTCCTGTATGGTCAATAGGCCGTTTTTCGCGGCGAACGAACTGGTCGGACTAGGTTCTGTGCAGATTGGGTTACACTTTACGTTGGCGGAAACTCCGCAGGAATTCCGAAATCTTGTACTACGTGCTTATACCAGACGGCTGAATCGGCAGGCGGTTTACAATGAATTGTCCGCGCAGTATGAACGGTTTGGAGAGGTCGCAGGCCGCAGGCCGGACTTCATGGATGGACATTTGCATATTCAGCAGCTACCGGTTGTTCGTGATGTGCTGATCGAATTTATTCTCAAACAATGTGGCGATATGCTACCGCCCATTCGCAATGCAGCGATGCCGTTGCGGCATTGCACCCCGAAAAGCTTTCTAATTTCCGCGCCAGGCCGTGAATTGAAGCATAAACTTAGAAAAGCTGGCATCCCAACCAATGATGGGTTCGGAGGAATTTACAACTACAATGATTTCATGCGCTATTCGCGTCACCTCGAAAAATTTCTGCACATTGTTCCGGCGGGCGGCATCATCATGGTACATCCAGGACTGAATGAACCCTGGCGCCGCGCAGAGTATGATTCCTTGATGTCGTTTGGATTAGATCGGATTAAAGGTCACCCTCCGCTTTTGTAGATGCGGCTACTATTCAAAGGTAAGAGAAAAGGTATTTTTTTATTGCAGAATAAGGATTTCTTAAAATTATTCGACTGTATGCATAAACATCTGCGCACCTTTTTACACTTTAAAGACTAGGGGGATTGGAATGTTGGAATGCCGAGAGGGAAGGAGTTTAATTTATGAAAAAAACGAAACTTGTTATCATTGGCGGTGTTGCGGGCGGAGCCAGCGCGGCGGCGCGCGCCCGGCGTCTGAGCGAAGAAGCGGAAATTATCGTACTTGAACGTGGCCAGTATGTTTCGTTCGCCAATTGCGGGTTGCCGTATCATATCGGCGGCGAAATCGCCGACCGCGACCGCCTGCTGGTCACCACGCCGGAGGCGCTCAAAAAGCGTTTTCGCATCGATGTACGTACCCGTAATGAAGTCATTGCTGTTGACCCGTCGAAAAAAGAAGTCGAAATCAAGAATCTGGAAACCGGTGAAATATATCACGAATCCTACGACGCGCTGGTTCTCAGCCCCGGTGCCGAGCCGATTCGTCCGCCGATCCCCGGCATTGAAAGCCCGAATGTTTTGTCGCTTCGCAACATGGAAGACATGGATCGGATTATTAAAGCGCTCGACGGACAACGGCATGCGACCGTGATCGGCGGCGGCTATATCGGTCTCGAAATGGCCGAGGCGCTGCGCCGTCGCGGTGTCGCGACCACGTTGGTTGAACTCGCGCCGCAGGTGATGGGCCCGGCCGACCCGGAAATGGTTTCGATTCTGCATCAGGAGTTAACACTGCATGGCGTTGATCTGCGTCTTGGCACATCGGTCACCGGCTTCATTGAATCAGCGAAAGGTTTGAAGCTCGCGCTAAGCTCCGGCGAAACGCTCGAAACCGGAGTCGCGATTCTCGCCATTGGCGTAAAACCGGAAACCGCGCTGGCTAAAGCGGCCGGGCTGGAACTCGGTCCACGCGGTGGCATCAAAGTGAATGACCGTATGCAGACGTCGGATGCAAACATTTATGCCGTTGGCGACGCCGTGGAAGTCACTGATTTCGTCACCCGACAGCCCGCGCTGATTCCGCTGGCCGGACCGGCGAACCGGCAGGGGCGTATTGCCGCCGATAATATTTTTGGCCGGGATGTGCGTTACCGCGACACGCAAGGCACGGCCATCTGCAAGGTTTTCAACCTCGCCATCGGTATGACCGGTCTCAGCGAAAAGGCGGCGAAGCGTGCAGGGATTCTGTACGAAAAGATTTATGTTCATCCCTCCAGCCACGCCTCTTATTATCCGGGTGCTGCGCCGCTCAGCATCAAAATGCTGTTCGATCCGCAGACCGGCAAGGTGCTCGGCGCACAAGCGACCGGCTCCGACGGCGTGGACAAACGCATCGACGTTTTTGCCGTCGCCATTCGCGCTGGGCTGACGGTTTTCGATCTCGAAGATCTCGAACTTTCCTACGCGCCGCCGTTCGGTTCCGCCAAAGATCCGGTCAATTTTGCCGGGTTCGTCGCGGCCAACGCGCTGCGCGGCGACGTGAAACTCTGTCACTCCGCCGATATGATCAGTCCGGTACCGCATCAGAAGCTGCTCGACGTACGCACGCCGGAGGAAGTCGCCGCCGGAACTATTCCGGGATCAAAGAATATTCCAGTTGATGAACTACGCAACCGGCTTGGCGAGCTTTCCAAAGAAAAGGAATATCTGGTTTTTTGCCGCGTTGGACTGCGCGGCTATCTCGCCTGCCGAATACTGGCGCAGAACGGATTCAAGTGCCGGAATCTGACCGGCGGTTATATCACCTATCAGAATGCCACGGCGTTACCGGTCGCCGAAATGCCGGAAAACCGCAAGCCTGATAGCGATTCCGATTATGAAGATGTTCAAAAGGAGCCAACGATGAAACTGGTGAAAACTATAAACGCCTGCGGCCTGCAATGCCCCGGCCCGATCCTACAGCTTAAAAACGCCATGGATGAAATCAAAGAGGGCGCAGCGGTTAGTATCACCGCTACCGATCCTGGATTCGTTGCCGATGCGCCTGCATGGTGCAATACAACCGGTCACGAACTGGTCAGTCTTGAACCCGCAGAAAAGGGGGTCTATCGCGCTACCATCATCAAACGCGCCCCTTCAGTGGGTGGCGTTCCAATGGTTGGAAAAAGAGCGATGACGAATGTCGTGTTCAGCAATGATTTTGATAAGGCGATGGCTGCTTTCATTATTGCTAACGGTGCGGTTGCCGCAGGCTATGAAGTGACGCTCTTCTTTACCTTTTGGGGGCTCAATATTCTGCGCAAATCTGGGTCGGTTTTTGTGAAGAAAAACCTCATCGAAAAAATGTTCGGCCTCATGATGCCGAAAGGTACCGATCGCCTTACGCTATCTAAAATGAATATGGGTGGCATGGGGCTGGCGATGATTAAAGGCATCATGAAGCACAAAAATGTTATGCCTTTGTCGGCACTCATCGCGCAGGCGAAGCTTAGTGGTGTGCGTCTCGTGGTTTGCACCATGAGTATGGATTTGATGGGGATCAAAAAAGAAGAATTGATTGACGGAGTGGAAGAGGGCGGCGTTGCGATGTATGTGGATCATCTTAGCCGCTCATCGGCCAACTTGTTTATTTAGACGGGTATAGAATAGGAAATAAATTTTCTTTTTTTATAATAAACGAGTAGCCTCAATCGTTATTAAAGGGTTGTAGCGGGGTTGAACCTGCGGTTTCTCGCAGGTTCTGTTTTATTTGCGGGGATCGCTAAAAAAGGTGGGGTGAATGATGTACCGATGCCGGATTGCCGTTTTGCTGTTGGTTTTTTCTTTTTTCCGTTTAGGTGCTCAGGAAGAGGCTGGGGTGCCTCCGCTGAATGATGCAGAACAGGCTGCTCGGCGGGCACAGTTCATGCAAATGATGCAGGGGCGCAATGGGGTCGCTGCAATCGGACAGGCGGTAACGACTCAGCGCACAGCGGAGGGTGGCGAGCTGGTAACTACCCAAAAGGCGGTGCAGACAGGCTCAGAAGTCGTCGTTAACTGGGAAAACGTGACCTTAAAGGACTGTATTGAGGTTCTCTGTCGCGATCTAGGGATGGAGTTCGTTATTTCCCCTTCAGTCAATGTCTCGCAAGAAGTTAGCGTCCGAGCGGGCGATGTCACCCAATGGACAAAGCAGGACAAGCAGGAGCTTTTTGACGCGATTCTTGAAACTGCCGGAGTACAACGGGTTCAGCGCGGACGGGTTTGGGTCTTTTCGCCTTCCGATATTCGTCCCGTGGTTGAGGGTTATAAGGAAGGTAAATACGGCGATGGCAAACCGGTGATCGGGGTGCTCAAGCTGAAGAGTATTGACGCGTCGCAGGCTGAGCAGTTTTTGAACACAGTTGGCGGCAAGCCTCCGCGCGTTTTTGCGATGAAAGGATCTAGGATGGTTCTGGTGCTGGGAACTCAGCAGTTTCTGACTCAGATGGAAGAATTGGTTAAACTGATTGATTTCCCGCCCGGTATTCTTTGCCCGTACACCCTCGAATATGCCTCCTCCGATGACATGGCCAAAGAGTTGGCAAATGTTTTTTATGGAAGGACTGGCGGAAACGGTGAGAGTCTGCGCTTTATTTCAATCGCGCGATTGAACGTAGTGATCGCTCACAATGTTTCCGAAGGAATGGTTGAGGAAGTAACGAAATGGGTTAAGATGCTGGATCGTGCAGATGATGAAAACGAACGGGTTACCCGTGTTTATCGTCTTCAGGTGATTCAGGCGGATACGATCGTCAAAACACTCAGTTCTCTCTATTCCACGCTTTATAAGCAGTCTCAGGCCGATAAAAAACAGTCGTCGGTGAGTACGGTTGCCGGCGGGAAGAAATCTGCGGCTACCAGTAGCACTGCTTCGGCAAAATCAAGTACCGCAGCAAAGCCGGGCACTGCGGCACCCGTAGCGGCACCTGCGCCAGCACCGAAAGCGGCAGCTTCCTCTTCCTCCGGTTCATCGCAGTCTTCGCCCGACATGGAAGAAGAAGCGATTATTCTTTCGGACAAGGAAACCAATACGCTGATTGTCAACGCGACGCCGGATCAGCACCGGGATATCGAACGCACCGTCAAAGATCTGGATCGTCAGCGCCGTCAAGTGCTGATTGAAACCGTGCTGGTCGAAGTGACGCTGGATAACAGCACCGAGCTCGGGGTCGAATGGGCGACTGCAAAAGGAGCGTCCTCCGCCGGCTTGCAATCGGGAGCAGACAATAATTTAATCGGCCTGATCAATAATAATTCTACGGCCGGGGCTGCGAACGGATTATCTTACCTGCTTAAATCCAGCGACAAGAAGTTTGCTTTTATTCAGGCTGCGGAAAACGACAACCGTCTACAGGTGCTTTCGTCGCCGACCGTTCTGACCCGTGACGGAATGCAGGCTGTCGTTTCTTTCGGTGATGAAGTGCCGATTCAGGAAAAAAGCACGTCCGGAACGACCAGTATTCGTGACAATTATTCCTATAGTTATAAAGACGCCAAAATCACTCTGACGGTCACGCCGTTCATCGATGATAATAAAAATGTCACGCTGGCTCTGACTCAGACGTTGCGGCAGATACCTCCGGATTATAAGATCGTCCTTGAGGGTGCTAGCGGGAATGTTGCACCGCCTATTTTCACGACACGCGAGCTGACCTCGAACCTTCAGGTGGAAAACGGACAGACCCTGATTCTTGGCGGGTTGATTCAGCGCAAAGATCAGAAAATACAGAGCGGCATTCCATTTCTTTGCCGTGTGCCGTATATCGGTTGGCTGTTCGGCAGCACGCAGACTAAAAAGGTCGGTTCTGAAATTCTGATGATTCTCACGCCGCGTGTGGTTGATAACCGCGAAGAGACCGATCAGATCACAAAAGAATTCCGCACGAAAATCCTTGGCGCGATGTCAGCGCAAGATGTTCGCAAGCTTTACAATCTGGAAGAAAAGAAAAAACCAGAAGCCAGCGCACCGGACGCAGTGAAAACGGACGTGGAAGGGAATTAATATGGCATATCGGCAACTGGGCGATATTCTGGTAGCGCAGGGAGCCGTCAGCCGCGACGAGGTGCAGTCGGCCTTGCGTACACAGTTGGCGGATGGCGGTAAGCCTCGACTCGGGGAACTGCTGGTCGAAACGGCTAAAATTACTCAATCGGCCTTGGCTGCGGCGCTGGCGGTGCAGTTCGACCTGTCGCTTTGTGCCTGTGAAAAACCGGCGGATCATTTGTTGATTGACGAAAAACTTCCGTTTGCGTTTCTGATCGAACATCGGATTTTGCTGCTGGCTGGCACGAACGGCCAAGTCAGTTCCGCGATTACAGACGATCCGTCTGATTGGTCCGCTTTTGAAGCCGTTCGCTTGCAATACGGAAAAGAGCTGTCGCTAAGCATCGTTTCGCCTGAACAGATGGATATGGCGCTGGAAAAGATTCGTAGGTTTGCCGACAGCAATCTCAATACGTTGATGAAAGAGGCTGAGATTGTTGAGGCGGGGGACTGGAGTGACGAAGAGGAGCATTTGCGCGATTTGGCGCTGGAGGTTCCAATTGTCCGCATGGTGAACCTCATTATTGCGCAGGCAGTCGATCGACGTGCTTCTGACATTCATGTCGAAATCGGTGAGCATCGTCTGCGTATCCGCTATCGCGTGGACGGCGTGCTTTACGAAGCGGAGCAGATTGATAAAAAACATCAGGCCGCTGTGGTTTCCCGTTTAAAACTGTTGGCGAGGCTGGATATTGCAGAACACCGCGTGCCGCAGGACGGGCGTATAAAAATGATGGTTCAAGGCCATGATCTCGACATGCGCGTTGCCACGACCCCGACGATTTATGGCGAGAATGTCGTTATTCGTCTGCTGAATCAGCAGCAGGTCGAGCTTTCCTTCGGTAGTCTCGGAATGCCTGCGCGCGAGCAACAGGGTTTTAAGCAGATGATTGAAAATCCTCAAGGATTTATTCTCGTGACGGGTCCGACCGGCAGCGGCAAGACCACGACACTGCACACCGCGTTGACCCATTTGAACAGTGAAAAGGTTAAAATCATAACGATTGAGGATCCGGTTGAAATTCGTTTGCCTTCGATCAATCAGATTCAGATGAATTCAAAAATTGGCATGACCTTTGCCAATGGCTTGCGGTCTATCGTCCGTCAGGACCCCGATATTATCATGGTTGGCGAAATTCGCGACAGTGAGACGGCCGATGTGGCAATTCAGGCTTCGCTGACTGGCCATATGGTACTGAGTACATTGCACACCAACGACGCGGCTGGCAGTGTGGCGCGTTTGTCAGAAATGGGTGTTAAAAACTATCTAATTTCTTCGGCATTGAGCGGCGTACTGGCTCAGCGTCTCTGCCGTCGGATCTGTACGCACTGCGCAGCGCCGTACACCGTTTCGGGAACTCACCTGGTCGATTTTTCTGAAGCGACCGCCGCAGAATACACCCTGTATCGCGGCAAGGGCTGTGAGCATTGTGATGGTACCGGATTTTACGGACGAATGGGTCTATATGAGTTGCTAGTGGTCGATGATGAAATGCGTTCACTCATTCAGCGTACGGCCGAGGCTGGGCCGATCCGGCAGTTGGCCCGTTCCAAAGGGACTCGGCTGTTGCGCGAGTCTGGCTGGGACGCGGTGATGTCCGGCGCTAGCACGGTGGAAGAAGTGCGACGCGTAACGCAGTGGGGCTAAAGGAGAGTCAAATGTCTGAAAATCAAAAGTCAAAAGTCAGTTTGAATATACCCGACTTTCGACGTTCGACTTTTAGACCTTTGACCAAACAGTTATGACAAAGTTTTTCTACAGAGCAGTCACAGCCGACGGCACTCCGCGCAACGGTTCTCTTGAGGCGTCCGGCAAAGCGCAGGCA
>JBBQSL010000021.1:0-29486 GCA_038213895.1 Kiritimatiellales bacterium
TACTGGGGTAGGTTGGGCGCCGGTGCTCGGGAACTCTTTTCAATCCACGCTCCCCGTGCGGGGAGCGACCGTAAACCCATGCGGCATAAACGCTTATGCAGAAGTTTCAATCCACGCTCCCCGTGCGGGGAGCGACGCTGATTTCCTCCCAAGTGAATCTTCCTTTTCCAGTTTCAATCCACGCTCCCCGTGCGGGGAGCGACACCTGCTAAACATACTTTCTGCATAAACATCCTTGTTTCAATCCACGCTCCCCGTGCGGGGAGCGACTTGGTCGCGCATTTCGTCGGATGGCGGCGCAATAGTTTCAATCCACGCTCCCCGTGCGGGGAGCGACCCGCCTCCTGATCGTGGATGAAGCGCATCGCCTGGTTTCAATCCACGCTCCCCGTGCGGGGAGCGACTCGTTGGCCATGGCTTGCGCCATGAGCTGTCGAGCGGTTTCAATCCACGCTCCCCGTGCGGGGAGCGACGACCGGCGGTCTGGTGACCGTGGATCGCGGCGGCATTGTTTCAATCCACGCTCCCCGTGCGGGGAGCGACGGCCATTTTGTAACTCATTGTCTTCGTGAATACAACTGCCGGTGTTGCGCGATCCGTAGTTTTTGCAAACGCTTTTCTTTCAGATATCAAAGATCAAATTTCCCTATCACTTGAATCCCAAGCTGTTGCGCACTGCGCGAACCTACCGGGAAAGTGGTGGAGGCTGATGGTTCGCGCGTTTAAATTATCAATGTGTCTTTTTCCAGATTCGGAGTTTCTTTTATTCCGTGGTGTTCGACCCTTCTTTCCCAGTTCGAACCAAGGAAGTAAAAGCGCAGACTGTCCTCTTCCGTACTGCAGGCTTTAAGAAGCAGGTTGCGAAGCCGCGTCCACTGGGCAGGGTCAACAATACACTCAAAGACAGAGTTCTGAACACGCAGTCCGAAACTCTCGCAGATTTTTGCGACACGGCGCAAGCGGCGTTGTCCGCGTTTGTTGATAGTGGACACATCGTAACTGACTATGACGAGCATGGCATCCTCCTGCCCGCTGCGCGGGATTTCAAATTACAGATGAATGATTTCAAATCCATTTTACTTCCAGATAAATGGCGGATAGGCATCCAGATCGCCCCGCAGGTGGCGGGCCAGCAGTTGGGCTTGCAAGTGCGGAAGAAGGCCGACTTTGCATTTTTCTTCCAGATAAGGATGAGTAATTTCCTCTTGTTTTCGTTTTTGCCATGCGATCAACACTTCCTTGCGTGCGGCATCGGTCATGGTGACGGCTCCGCCTGCGGAATCGTTAAAATCTTTTGCCTGAATTTGTTTCAGGTTGATCAGGGAAAGAACCAGACGTTCGGCAAAAAAAGATCGGAACTCTTCCATCAGGTCGAGCGCGAGGGACGGTCGTCCGGGCCGGTCGCAGTGCAGATAACCGACACAGGGATCGAGCCCTACCCCTTCGAGTGCAGAACGACAGTCGTGCACGAGCAAGGTGTAAACAAAGGAAAGCAGCGCGTTGACGGGATCGAGCGGAGGACGGCGGTTGCGCCCAGAAAAAGTAAAGGCCGGGTCTTTTGTTGTGATCAGTTGCGGAAAGGCCGCGAAGTAGGAAGCTGCCGCTTCGCCTTCGATTCCGCGCAGTTCGTCCACGGGCCGGACTTTTTCCAGACGTTGCAAGTATTGAGTAATGCGGCTTTCGGCTTTTTCCAAGGTCTGGGAATCGGTTTTGTCCGCGTGATCGCGTAATGCGCGGCGCAGGACGGTACGCACATTGGAGAGTTTTCCGATCAAAAATGAGCGAACGATTACCGCAGAGGCTTCCAGATCATCGGCACGGCGGTACTGCTCACGGCGCAAAAGTACATTACCGGAGACCGGCCCCTGTATGCGGGCAAGAAATTTGCCGTATTCGGAAAGAAAAGAAACAGCGACGTTGTTTTCGGCACAGTGATGCATGAGGAACGGGCTCATGGAAACAGCACCGAAACAGACGATTCCATCGAGCGTATGAATCGGCAGACGCAGTCGGTTTTCTTTTTCGACGCTCACGACGACGGATTCGCCCTCTTTGAAGAGGTAGGCATTTTGGGTGGTGACGTAGAGGGTGTTTAGGTGTTTTTTCATAACGAACCATTCGAAGATTTTAAATTTGAAATTTCATATTTCAGATAACACTTGTTGAAGATAAGAAGCCGCAGTTTGATGTTTTTTGGGCATACAGATATCAAAAAGAGAACAGGCTAAGCATTTTTTCTCTTCGTAGTCCGGTGCTGGAGTTTTTCCGCTTCTAATCAGTTCGTGAAGCTTCTGAGCGGTTGCTTCGGTTTCGGCTCGCAAGCTTTCAGTGAACTCGACATTTTCACGCCGGCGAGGTTGTCCGTAAAAAATAGCACCGGAGGGAATTTCGACTTTCATCATCTCTTCCAGACAGAGAGCCTGAGCACACAGCTGCACCCAGTCGCAATGATCTGGCTTCGGACGTCCGCGCTTATGCTCCACTGGAAACACTCTTGCGAGTGATTTCAGATTTGAAATTTCAGATTGCAAATCGGATGCAGGATGGAATTCAATCACATCCGACTTTCCGATAAGGCCCAACTGAAGCGATCGTAACGGCACAGCATATTCCAGCCTTACTCCGTCGCGAACTTCGTGCTCCGGACGGTCAACGCGATCATGTTGAGCCCGGCCCTCTGCCGTGAAACGGTTTTCGCTCCACTGCTGTTCCACATGAATCAGGGCACATTGTCGCGGACAGTACACATAGTGCTGCAAAGCGGACAACGGAAGTAGGTCGGCTTCGGTAAACATTATTTCTCCCGAGCGTTTTTCATCCGCTGCATATTCTCTTCGTGCTTTTTCCGGATTTCATCCATGAACGCCGTTGCGGATTTCTGCTGATGCCATCCTTCCCTTGATTTTTCCGTGAGATAGCGGGTTCCGGTGATGTCGGATTCCTGCAATGAAAAAAGCCAGCCGCCCAGCTGGCGGGAGATACTGCGTGCCGCAGATTTGATATCTGAAATTTGAGATTTCAAATGGCCAAAGGCATTCAGTCGCTCAATTACATAACAGATGGAACGCACCTCTCCGGCAGAACCCTTGGAGTAATACAAAAACTGAATAAGTTCCGGCGTCGTACCGCGCTCAAAACCTTCCGCAATATTGTTTGGAACAGAGAGCGCAGCCCGTTGAATCTGATTGGCAATATCGCCCTTATTGCGGAACGCCGGATCTTCGGTGACTTCAAAGATCTTAACCGTTAGATCAATTCCGTCTTTCCAGACCGGCACATCTTCAAAATTCTCGTATTTCATGAGTCGCTTCGCTCCATTTCAGATTTGAGATTACATATTTTAGAGACGGAAACAGCACTCAATGTCGCGCAAGTCAAAGGTGACGCGACCGACACGCAAGGGCACCTCGTCTTTTTTGGACTCGGGCAGCAGCAACGTATTGAGCAACAGCTTGCCGGTGAACTCTGCATCCCAGCCGAACAGTTTTAAACGAACCTTCTCTTCGAGTAACACGCCAAACTTCCGATTCAATCGGTCAACGGCATTTTTACGTTCGGAGACAAAAAACTCATACCCCCTGCCCAGCGGATCATGAGGAAACTCCGGCAGACGGTCATCTGCCGGAGGCGAAAAATCGAAGTCAAACTGGCTGTCACTTTGCATAAACCGAGTCGTGAAGAATCTCCAAAGACTGGAAGCCGGATGATCCGGCGCGTCTATTTTTTCCAGCCTTTGGAAACTAGATTAGAACCCATCGATAATCTCTGGATTAAGCCCTTCAAAGTTTTTAAATTCAAATGATCCATCAGCATGAACACTTAGGCTTTCATGAACTTTTGCCGACGAATATTTCCCCGATTTATTTTGCTCCCACCAGACCACCTTAAGCACTTGCATACTTCCTTCAGGCCGAGCCGATGACGCATCATTTTCAAACAAGCGAGGAAGAATCCCTTTAATTGTCATAACATCAGCATCCGAGAATAAAGTTCTTTCGGCCAATTGAGGATTCATGCTTCCGAAAGTTACATAAATTCCGCTATCTACGCGATGCTTCATCCCCATCGTATCTGACCCACGCTTATTGTTTTTTGTATCCTCTGCATTCACGCTCTTGGTGATTTGCGTACTCGTGACTCCGACTGGTTCCTTGCTAAACGCTGACTGAATAGTCACAGGCCCGCGAATCCCAATCGAAACGCCTGAATCACCCTCTCCGTCATCATCTTTCTTCTTTTTCTTAGAAAAGGCGAAAAGCTGCCCAAATGCCCGTACGTCAATCCAAGCTTCACAGGCTTTTTTAGCGGTCTCGTTTCCTCCCAGATCTTTCCCAAGCGTTTTTTCTGCTCTTGCCTTGAGGCTCGTTGCATCATCACATTTACGATCATCTGACTGAACGAATACTGCTTGCCCATCTTTCTCCGTTTCCGACAAAGACATATACCGTTCAACCATTCGGTCCCTAATTTTTCGCTTCAAACACACATCTGTAATCTCACCCAGTCCTTCATAATCTGTGCGAGGACGATTCCCGTTGAGTGGATCGCCATTTGGATTAGCATTCTTGATTTTCATGATGATCGCGAAGTCAATTTTTTTACTTAATTTTGCCATGATCACATTTCTCCATATTTGGTTAATCTTTGATTTCTACATTTTCAAATTCGAGTTCCGTTTCTTCCTTCGGAATCCATTTCCCATCTTTTCGCTTATAAGTTGAAAACCAGCTTCGTTGGCAGTGATAGCCAAGTAAGTATTCTCCAGAAAGGCGACTATCATCGGAATAATCATTCTCTACAAATTTTGCATGTATCTGGTCCAGCAATTCATCATATCCATTCAACAAACCCGGACACTTTGCATGAAGTCTAGCTTTATATGGAACAAGAGCCGTTTCAATCGTTCTCCATGTTGAAAATGGGCGGTCCCCGAAACGTTGCATCAGTCGAGCCGCTGTCGTATCGCGATGTTCTTTTGCGAAAAACAGCGCCATTGATTCGATTTTTTCCGCAACGGCCAACAATTGGCCATAAAGATAATCTCTCGTATTTCTTTGGTCTTCCACCGTCATTTGATAATTCCTCTCTGAATTGATTCCTTTAAACAACGCACATGCGATTCCTAAACATTTTTCCCACTCAACTTCGTATTCTTTTCTACCGATTTTTTCTTTCTTATGACCAATTCGGTTAGCCGCCCGTCGAGCAGATGAAACAACCAAATCTTTCGGAAGTGGTGATCCATCCAAAATACAGGGAAGAAGTCGTTCAACGGTTGAATTCAACAATTTTGTCCCGTTTTTCCCCTCAACTTTTTTCCCAAAAGCCGCCCACGCTATTTCCTTTGGAGCCGGGGCTCCAACAAAGTGATGATCTTTTCCGTAGTTTTGTATCCAGGTAACTTCATGATGCCAGCTCTCAATCCGCTCTAAAAACTCGGAGCCTTTTAGTTCACGATAAAATGTAATAGCCATTCGTCCTGGAGTGGCTGAATCCAACCCCATCACCACAATGTCTTCATCGTCTTTGATCGACGCTGCATATCCAGCCATCTTTCGACGGAAGCGATTTGAAAAAGTCTGGCCTACATCCGTGATTGTTGCCGGAATTTTTGTACTCTCGTCCTCCTCCAAAAAATCCAACGAGTTCGCCCATGGATCCGGAATTTTTGTTCCCTGAACGGCCCACGACACAAAAACCTGATCTCCAGACCGGAATGCCTGCTTTCTGCTAATTAGCCAACGTAAGGCACTGTGAGCTTTTTGGGTAACTTCAGATGAAACACCAGCGACTTGATCCGCTTCAGTTAGCCTGCCGAGGTACGTGTAACCTGAAGTATCATTTGAAGAGATTAACTTCGCGCCATCTTTCCCATTTCTAAGCTTTGCCGGATGTTTCACGGCCAAAGCCGTGTTTTTCCCAGTGACATAACAAAACCCTAACACAGACTCCTTTGATGCCGAATACTTCCCCCATGCGTCAAAAAGAGTCTTATCCTGCCACGTATGTGAACACAAATCATTATCCTCTACAGACCACCGAACAAACACCTTTGCTTGATCTTTTATTCCTTTATCATCGTAAGTCAACAGCTTCATCAGAGGATGCTCTTGCCCGGTATTTTCAGATTCCTTTCTGCCAACATTGAGTATGCCATCATTCAAATCGACCAACTCACATGACACCAAATCTTGAACTAGGCATTTTTTTTCTATGTACGAAAAAATTGCCACCACCTTTGGATGGGTATGAGACGATTGAGCCCACTCCTTAAGTTGGTCATAGTAACTTTCAAAATACGACTCTCTGGTTCCCCCAAATTTTTCATAATCGCAAGCACAATATTGCAGCGAATCACAAAGAAGATGCGGTGCTTCACCACTGGTTCGACCTGCCGACTTTTCAGTTACAGGAATCAGTGTTTTAGCATCGGATTTTGAAACATAGTTTGCCCTTCTAAATTTTCCATCAGCATCGAGGACTACCTCAATATGGGCATTTTGAACCGAATACCCGACTGGACAAAGTGTATCTGAATCGGGAATCGATCTATTCCCAGAACAAACATCGTAGGTCTCATAAAGTTTTTGCATCCAGCTCATGAATTCACCTCCCATTCCTGCATTTCAAGGTGATCAGGTTTTACGTTTTCGTTCAGGCCAAATGACTTCGCCGTCATAGACCTGACATGTTTTCTATGTTCAGAGGGAATATTTTCAGGACGGTCAAAACGGATAATTCCTTTTCGCATCGTTGGACGCCAAAACCGGGCAACCAGTTCGTTCTTCCCAGTTTCGTCCGGATAGTCAAATCCGTGAAACATCAACCCATAGGCGATTTCATCATCGTCATCATAGTCTGCCGGTCTACTTCCAAACACACACGGCTCGACATAACCTTGGCAATCACGGGTTCCGAGAAAAATATCCTGCCTGCCGCCGCGTTCGAGCATGCGATTGATAATGGAAAAATGCTTCCCATCAACCTGATCAGCCTTAAGTTTTGATTGATGGATATTCCATTCAAAGTGCGCTCGAACTTGATATTCGACATCAGAGAGAAACGTGTAAATTGCCAAGGAATTAAATGGTTTCTCCTTTTTTATATTGGGATTTTTTTCCGATGGATAAATACCCTCAAAATTAATGGGTTTCGTTCCCTTCGTTTGTGTTTTGATACGCTTTATAACGCGAACCTCGTCGATAATCCAAATAATCGTCGGCTTCCAGTAAATGGATTTGCAGACGCCTTTCAAAGCTTCATAGGTGGGCAAATGGTAAGAACATTTTTCGCCACCCATTTTGGTTAATGGGTCGGAAAAAAGCGCATAGCGACCCCATAGTCTAAACTCAATCGTGTTTTTTGGTGTGTCATGCATGTAAGAATTCCTCCTCGTTTACGGGTTCCATCGAAATACCGAATTGATCGCTGTAATACTTTCTATCCAAATAAAAAATCTCTGTTTCCGCCTGAACAGGAAAGACGGCTCCCTGCTCTTCTAATTTTTTAAATTCATGGGGAAAAAGGTTCACCGAAAACTGCTGTGCTGTTTTTAGCAAGCCAAACTGTTTTTCCACATCAAATGAGCCACAGAGGTCAGCCACCAGCGATTTCCCTTCTACGCCATATTGAACAATCACGCTTTGAGTGGGAGCATCAATTGATTTAAAAAGTCGTCCGGCAGTCATGAATGATTGACGTAAAAAAATGGCTGGAGATCGTTTATTTACGCGCTGAAACTCGGCGACAGCCAAAGAATTGGACGAGAGAAGATTTAGCAGTGTATCGGTTCGTCCAAGATCCTTTCCCGCAACCGGATAATCCATATCAGCTTTCCGCCCGAAAAAATAGTTTTGGTAGTACCAATCCAATGCAACAGGTCCAATTAAATCCTTCCCAAACCGCTCAGGATTATCTTTGAAATCATTCATGACCCGATCCGACTTTTCCTTTCCGATCGCAATATCTTTCAGACAGTCGATATTCTCATCTGATAAATTCACGACAAAAACCCGTCCTTGTGCTCGTTCTCCATGACGGTTACAGCGCCCTGCAGCCTGAGCAATTGAATCCAATCCCGCTGCATAACGAATCACCGAACCAAAATCAATATCCACACCTGCTTCAATCAACTGTGTACTAACGCACAAAACAGGTATCGGATTTTTTGAAGCCAATTGTTCACGAATTTTAGCGAGTATTTTTTTCCGATGCGCAGGACACATTCCCGTGCTCAAATGAAAGCACGCCACATCACTCGTTTGCTTTACCAGATTAACAAGATTTATCGCGGAACGTTTCATGTTCACAACCACAAGACAACTATCTGAAATAGCCACTTCGTCTAGAGCCATTGACGCAATCTCTTCTTCACTCCAGCCGGAAGGTTTTCTTACATCCTGTACCGACACCCGCTTCAACCCATCAAACAATTGCTGAACATTCGGCATAATTTCATTTTTATCCGATAGGTTTAATGCTCCTTTTAGCGGATCAACCTTGCCTAATAGCGGTTGGGTGGCCGTGCAAAGAACCACGCTGCTCCCGCAAATCTCTGTTAGAAAATTGACTGCATTGCAAAACATATGGACGCATCGGATTGGTAGCGTCTGGATTTCATCAAAAATAACCACCGAATTCGCCAATTGGTGCATTCGCCGAGCCCCTCGAGTTCCTCCCCCAAAAAACGTTTCGAGAAATTGAACCATTGTCGTGTAGACAACTGGCGCATCCCAGTTTTCACAAAGCAACTTTTCCTTCCAACTTTGCTTTTCAGCCCCGATATTCGAGTGGTGTTCCAGAACAACCTTTCCGCAATCCTCTTCGCCAACTTCTAATATGCCGCGAACCACTGACGCATTCTGATCGATGATGGAGGTAAACGGAATTACATAAACAATACGATCAAATCGCTCACGCTTGGCATGATGGAGCGCAAACCGGAGACTTGCCAATGTTTTCCCGCCACCCGTTGGAACGGTAAGGGAAAAAAGACCCGGTTGACGCTCAGAGGCACTCAAACAATGAGTGGAAACATCCGCCCGAATTCGATTTACACCACTTTTGGGAATCTCAAACCCGGTCAGATGGTTTTCAAGCCGATCAATCAACACATCCCAAGGAAGATAGCACCCGTTTTGGCGCAATTGCGCACTTTGTTTTTTCTCAGAATCTACTGTATCTTGTCGGTCTGCGTCAATTAGGCAGCTAAACAGAAACCTAACCAGCAGACCCAATTGAAAGTGAAATACTATCGAATCCTGCTTCTTCTCCGGTAGCTTTTCAAAGATAGCTTTTAAAGTGGCTTCAAAAGGGTTTACCAACCCATCTCCATCTAAAATCTCCCTGATACGCATCAATACGTCAGCCTTTGCGACAACCTCTGAAAAACAGCTTTTCTCATCGGATTTATTGATCCGCCTCTCAAAAGCATCCGTAATACCTTGAATATCCGTGTTTAAGCAGTCGATAAGTCCAGAATGGTGGGAAACAAGGCAAAGAGAAATCACTTGAGCAAGAATCCGTTCCAACGGATTCCCGTCATTAAGTTTTCGCCAAAAGAATTGCGCCCCAGCTGTAGAGTGATCAATTTTCCCTTTCAAATGAGCGGAATCTACATACGCTTCATCAATGTCGGGATTTAATAAGCCCAATGCTGAGCGAATGTAATTCTGAAAACTATCGCTGTACTTTCCAAAATCATGCAGCAATCCAAGAATTTCACCATGATCAGCCATTCTCACCTTGCCTGCATGACTTCGCCCCAAACGAGCGACGCCATAGAGATGATCAGAAAGGGTTTGGTCGTCATGCGCTAAATACATAACTACCCCTTTCTTTGCCATGAGCATAATACTTTTTCTCTTCCTGATTCATTTTCAGCACAAACATTACCATACGCAAAGGGACGGAGGGTGTCTCTTTAGTTTTTTTCTATCTTTTCTTTCATGAGCCGAATTTCTTCCCGAAGGAGTGTTTTGAGATGCTTCGGTTCCAGAACCTCTACGTCCCGTCCCATGCTGAGAATCCACTGGATGAGGTGGAAAAACGGGCGGGCTCCAGCGGCACTGACCGGAAAGCTGATTTCAAACGCATCTTCCCGCTTTTTGACGGTTTGCTGCGGATGGAATATCCGATCCTCAAAAAGTTCAGCCATGTCGCCAGCAATATGAAGACGAACGGTCTGCAAGTCGTCGGCACTGCCGAAGTTTCCGAAACTGCTGTTTACGATGTCACTGAGATCGAAGTTGGGACGAACCTCAAACGGTTTATCCATCACGCGAACGGTCTGAATGCGGTGGAGTTGAAACTGACAGATTTTCCCGTGCCGGTGGTCGTGGCCGAACAGATACCAGTCTCCCTGCATGTTGATGATGTGATAGGGATCTACCGTTCGTAACGCAGTTTCTTTGGATTTGCGGCTACTGTAACGCATTTGCACGCTCTGCCGATTGCGAGCGGACTGCAAGAGCCGGTTCCAGATGGTTTCGTCCACTGCCAATGCGGCGCTGGGCGCAAAACTGATAATCCCAGCGGCATACTCAGGAAGGACGCTGATCGACTCGCTTAATGATCCGGCGATTTTGATGAAGACTTTTTCCAAGGTTTGGACAACCGGCGTGCCGCGATACTGTGCGACAGCCTGCCGGGCGATGAGTAGCGAAAAGAGTTCGCCTTCGGTCAGCGGCACGGAGGGAAGGAACCAGGCTGGCTCGGTGTAATAATAGCCGCCGTTTTTCCGACTGACGACAATTGGGGCACCAAAGCGATCTTTCATGAAGGTGATGTCGCGCTGAACCGTCCGCTCGGTCACCTCCAATTCTTCTGCCAACTTCCTACGCGACGGAAAGTCCCCATCGCGGATTTGCTTTTCAATTTTCAGGCACCGCTCCCACTGCAATCTATCTGCCACCATGCACCTCCACTAGAGGTGATGCTACACAGAAAAAAATTGAGTCACGATGTCTTTCTCCAAAAATTAAGTGTGAAATTCAACGATGACTTTCCACGCCTCTTCGGCGGTGTCGCAGAAGGTGATGAGATTGAGATCGTTCGGTCCGATAAGCCCGCATTCGGCCATGTAGTCCCAGTCCACCATCCGCTTCCAATGTTTGGACCCAAAGAGAATGACCGGCATTGGTTCAATCTTGCCGGTCTGGATCAACGTCAGCGCTTCGAATAGTTCATCAAAGGTTCCGAAGCCGCCGGGGAAAATGCAAACCGCTTTGGCACGTTGCAAAAAGTGCATTTTGCGCATGCTGAAATAGTGAAACTGAAAGCAGAGTTCTTCGGTGACGTATTGATTGGGCTGCTGTTCGTGCGGCAAGGTGATGTTGAGCGATACGGATTTACAGCCAACCTCTTTGGCGCCGCGGTTACCCGCTTCCATGATGCCTCCGCCCCCGCCGGTGATGATGACGTATTCGCATTCGTGGTTGGTTTGGCAAGTGATACTAACCAACCGCGCCAGTTTGCGCGCCTCTTCGTAAAATGGCGTCAGTTCGGCCAGCTTCTGATTTTCGCAGGCGGCGGTATTTTCCGGTGCCGGAATCCGTGCGCTACCAAAAAGTACGATGGTAGATTTGATGTTGTTTTGCTGCATCGTTATTTCGGGATAGAGATATTCGAGCTGTAGCCGTACCGGACGGCAGGGCTCGCTGTTCAGAAACGGAATATTTTCGTAGGCTTTCAGCGGGGGTTTCATCTTCATTCGCTCCGATGTATGGTAAAAAAGGTTACTTCATCGTCGATAAGGTTAACGATCGCACAAGAAGGATGCATACCCCGCCCAGCGGCACCGGGATTTATAATACGGGTTTTTTCGAACCGTTCGTCCCGGCGCGTATGGGAATGGCCAAAGAAAACGTAATCGTAAATGTTGGATTGCACAAGGGCTTCAAAGTGCTCTTCATCATCACTGTGCAGAACGGCGATTTTTCGGTCAGCCAGCGTTAAATGAGCTACCCGTCCCATGAGATTGATTCCTGAATTCTCGGGAAAACAGCCCAGAGGTTGCTGAAGATCGCAGTTTCCCAGCACTGCATAGATCGGAATATCCAAGGCTTGGAAAAGCCCGGCCATTTCAGTGAGAACCATGTCAGAGCCGACATCGCCGCAATGAATCACCACATCGACCGCCCGAAACAGGAATTCGCGGGCAGCAACCAACGCCAGATCTACCTGACCATGCGTATCGGATATGATACCGATTTTCACCTGTACGTCCCTTCTCTTTAGTTCTTGGCACTTCAACCGGAGTGTTTATATTAGCCGGATTCGCAACCAAGGCGAGCGGAGATTTATAATGAAGAGCGTAAAAATTGTCGGGGCGGGCGGTTATGGCGGTGTTGGAATTACCGAACTTCTTCTGCAACATCCTGAATTTAAAATTAACTGCCTGGTGGCGGCGACCGAAACCGGCATGAAGATGAGCGATCTTTATCCGCACCTGAAAGGTTTTTGCGACGAGCTGATCCGAACCCCAGATGATCCTAAAACACAGGAAGCTTACGACGCAGTATTTTTTTCCACGCCGGACGGGGTCGGCATGCAAACCGCCGCCGCCGAACTGGCCAAAGGGGCGCATGTGGTGGACTACAGCGGCGACTTCCGGTTTACCACGCCGGAAAAATACAGTGCCTATGCAATCTTCATCGGTAAAAATCCTATTCATGCCGCACCGGAGTTGCTACCGCAGACCGTGTACGGGCTCTCCGAACTTCATCCGTTCGGCCCGCAACAAAAGCTGGCGGGTAACCCCGGCTGTTTTGCAGTAAGTTGTATTCTCGGCCTCGCTCCGGTAGCGGCTGAAAAGCTATTTGATCCAAAGAGTGTCATCTGCGACTGCAAAACTGGTGTTTCCGGTGCCGGAAAAAAACCGGCAGCGACGTTTCACTACCCTGCACGATATGAGCAGATCAATTCGTACAAGCTGGCTGGGCATCAGCACATGGTGGAAATCGAACAGGAACTGAGCGCGCTGGCTGGCGAAACGATCCGGATCACCATGACCGCTCAGGTTCTGCCGCTTTGCCGAGGCATTCTCTCTTGTCTCTATGCCAATCTCAATGAAACGATGACCGCCAAACAGTTGATGGAGGTCTACAAAACGTTCTATGCCGACAAACCGTTCGTGCGAATTTTTGATAACAAAGCAACCGTCGGCACGGCGCAGGTTAACGGAACTAACTTCTGCAATCTGATCGTTGACGTGGACGAGCGGAACAACCGGTTACGGGTCATTTCGCACATCGACAATCTGATGAAGGGTCAGGCGGGCAATGCGTTGCAAAACATGAACCTGATGTTTGGCTTCGATCCAATGCTTGGCCTGAACTTCCCAGGACGTTGCCCATAAGCCAGTTCAACGAGGCGATGAGCCCTGCTGAGGCATAGCAGAAGAATCGACACTCTGATGCATCAGGAAGGGAACTAGAATCAACAGGAAAGCGGCCACGACCACCAGCACCACAATGATCTCCAAACGCTGGGCGCGTTGAAACCGCCAAAATCGGAAGCGATCAATCCGGCGCAGCACCGGAACCTCATTTCTGGTTCCGGGGTTTTGCCGTTCAAGACATAAGCTATTTTTTAACACGCCTTGTCCTGAAAAAGTATGCCGCCAGGCTTTAACGGGAAGATTCACGATAGCAATGGATGCTGTCGGCAAATCCGCATGATTTTCGTCGGTCAGGTAGCGCAAAAATTCACTAAGCCCAGGGTTGTGTCCAACCAGTATCACCGTACTGCACTGGGCGGCCAATGCTCGAACGATTTCCTGAAGATTCTCCACGCCCGCTTCATAAATGCGTGCATCAACCTGGATCGGTAGCGATAATTTTTCCGCAAACGCTGCGGCCGTGGCATACGCGCGAACTGCCGGACTACTGATCAGCGCATCAACTCGCAGGCCGAGCTCTAGAAATCGCCCAGCGAGAACTACAGCACCGTGCGCACCAAGTGCGCTGAGCGGTCGATCCGTATCATCAAGTGACGGTTTATTATCCGACTGAGCGTGCCGCACTAGAATCAGAGTCTTCATTGTGGTTACTTAACGATCGCCCCGCTGGCCGATAACTCTCCGTCAACCGTGATCAGTTTGAGCTGGTCGCCGATGGATGCACATAGAAGCATACCCTGCGATTCAACGCCGCGAATTTTTGCGGGCTTAAGATTGGCAACAATAATGATGGTTTTGCCGACAACTTGTTCGGCTGTATAGTGTAGCGCAATGCCCGCGACGAGCTGGCGTTTTTCTTCGCCGACTTCGATCTGAAGCTTGAGGAGCTTGTCCGCGCCTTCCACCTTTTCGGCAGAAAGCACTTTGGCGGTACGCAGTTTGACGTTCATGACTTCATCGTAAGTGATGACGCCTTCGACTTTGACGGGTTCTGTATTCATTTTTTTCGTAGACGCGATGTCCCCGTCGCGTTTCCCATTCTTCTGCTGCGGCGACGAGGACGTCGCCTCTACGTTTTCAACTTCAACACGAGGGAACAGGATTCCAGGATTGCCAACGGCAGTTCCGGCTTTAATGACTCCGAACGTGCGTAACAGTTTCGGATCCGGCTTACCGAGACCAAAGGCGGCGCGCAGTGCGCTCATCTTTTCCGGCATGACCGGATAGAGTAGCGCCGCGCAAACGCGCAGGCTTTCGGCGGCGAGTGCCAGCGTTACGCCGACTTCTTCCGTTTTGCCTTCTTTCGCCTGCGTCCACGGCTGTTTAATTTCAAAATATTGATTCACCTTACGTACAGCAGCAAGCACAGCGGCGATACCCCCGTTAAGATGCATCGTGTCGATGGATCCTTCCATTTCAGTAACCGCCAACTGCACAGTAGTCCACAATTCTTTCTCTGGTACCCCATCAAGGGCAACACTTCCAAGCTTCGGAATTTTTCCTTCGCAGTAGCGCTCCAACATATTGACGGTACGACTCTTTAGGTTGCCGAGGTCGTTGGCGAGGTCGCTGTTATAGCGACGAACAAAAGCTTCTTCGGTGAAAGAAGCGTCCTGCCCCAGCGTCATTTCGGCGATGAGGAAGTAGCGGAACGCATCGACGCCATAGCGGTCGACCATTTCCATCGGATTGACGACGTTGCCGAGGCTCTTGCTCATTTTGGTGCGACCGGTCAGCCACCAGCCGTGCGCGAAAACGGTTTTCGGCAACGGCACACCCATCGCTTTGAGCATGGTCGGCCAATAGACGGTATGCGTGGTGAGAATGTCTTTGCCGATCAGTTGGTGCGTCGCCGGCCACCATGTATTAAATTTGGTATCATCGCGTTTGTAGCCGATGGCGGTGATGTAATTGAGAAGAGCATCAAACCAGACATAGGTAACAAAATCCTTGTCGAACGGAAGCTCGATGCCCCAGGCGAGGCGCACCTTTGGTCGCGAGATACAGAGATCCTGGAGTTTTTTAGTTTTAAGAAAGCCAAGCGTTTCATTGGCACGAAAGTCGGGCTGGATGAACGCAGGATGCGTTTCGATGTATTCGATGAGCCAGTCCTGATATTTGCTCATGCGGAAGAAATAGTTGGTTTCCTGAATGGCATCAGTTTTACGTCCGCATTCCGGACAGTTGCCATCCACCAGATCTTTTTCGGCGAAAAAGCGTTCACAGCCGACGCAGTACCAACCCTGATAATCGGCACGGTAGATTTCGTCGCGATCAAAAAGATCCTGCAACACCTCCTGCACGATGATTTTATGACGCTCTTCGGTGGTCCGGATAAAATCGTCGTTGGTAATTTCGAGGCGCTTCCAAAGCTCCTGAAAGCGGACAACGGTCTGGTCGCACTGTTGCTGCGGGGTTAAACCGTTCTTTTCAGCGGCCTGCTGAACCTTCTGACCATGTTCATCGGTACCGGTCAGAAAATAGGTGGGAACACCAAGCAGCCGGTGATAACTGGCTAGCACATCAGCTAAGATCGTGGTGTACGCGTGGCCAATATGCGGCTGATCGTTCACATAATAAATTGGGGTCGTTATGTAGTAGCTCTTGTCTGCCATGATGAAATTCCAGACGGATTATAAAGTGTAACGAATCCCAGTTTTAAGTTCCATATCGTTATTTTTGATCTGGTCTTTAGCCTCGGGCATACTGTCATAGTCATCTTGAAAAGCAATAATAAGGCTGAGGCTTCTATTAATTTTAGCTTCGATACCGGTTTTAAAGGCAATGGTGTAGGCCGCGTAATCCATAGTACTCACAACGGCCTCCGTCGATGCCCACCAGCGGAATGTATCCGTAATCTGCCAAGAAGCATCTTGTGCAACCCGCCAAGCCAGATAACCACTCGCACCACCGGATGTTTTCTCCTGAACATAGAGAGGGCCGGAACTGATATCGGCCGTCAGATCTTTAGTATCAACGAAATAATATCCAATACCCGGCCCAGTTTTCACCCGGTAGGAAATAACTTTAAGTTCATCGTGCAAAGCAGACAGAACCCCGTAGGCGAACCAGCGCTCATTAAGCATTCGGCGCATTTCGCCGGAGGCTTCGTCCTTTGAAGCGGTCAACTGTTCTTCCGTTTTACTATACCTTCCATCCGCCTTCAGCTTACCGCGGTAAACCTTACCATCCCGGCTGTATTCGCCACCGTAATTGTATGACCGTTCGACCGTATTACCGCTGGAAGCAGCGAAGCCGCCATAAACGCTCGACTTCCAGTCGTGCGGAACATGGTTTGTCACCGCACTGGCCGTCGTCACCTTCCCAGTTTCTGAAAAACCGCATTTGGGACAAGATATCAGATGTCCCTCATCAACCGCTATCACTGGACTAGTCTCTGCAAACCCGCCTGTAGCCGTCAGTAAAAACACCAATACAGTTCCTGTTAATATTTTTTTCATATCCGCCTAGTATTCGCTTCAAAAATAGTTAAATCCTGCCGTTTATTTCTAACCGACATTTGTCATGTTTTTGACCTTAACTGAATTGTTTACCCTCCTACAAGAACTTCATTTCACTGTTCAGTGCTTAAGATTCAGATTTTGTTTGAACGGTCAGCCTTTTTTGCCCACATTCCCCCTCATTTGAGAGGTTTTATGCTGAAAAAAATATTTCCGTTTCTAGGTTGGACCTTTTCCAAAACAACCGTCCGCGCTGATTTTATTGCTGGATTGACGGTTGCGCTCGTCCTGATCCCTCAATCCATGGCCTACGCCAACCTGGCCGGTCTTCCGCCCTACGTTGGGCTGTACGCAGCTTTTCTACCAGCTATCGTCGGTGCTTTGTGGGGATCATCGAATTACCTCCAGACCGGCCCCGTCGCCATGATCTCACTACTGACAGCTACCGCACTGGCACCCTTCGGCGCGGTCAGTCCGGAAGAATATTTCCGGTTGGCAGGCATGCTGGCTTTTGTCGTCGGGATAATCTGGTTGGTCATGGCGCTCGGACGACTAACCTTCGTCGTGAACTTCCTTTCCCGTCCAGTCATCGAAGGCTTTATCCACGCCGGAGCCCTGATCATTGCCGCCTCACAAATCAGCAAAATATCCGGTGTCAGCATGCCCTGTAGCGGCCATTTTTTCAGCAACCTCTGGAAATACGAAATTTTGGAACTCAACCATGCACACATCCCCACGCTGATCATCGGGTGCACATCACTGGTGCTCCTGCTGGGACTGAAAAAACGCTGGCCAAAAATCCCGGCCGCACTGACCGTGATGATCCTCACCAGTCTGGCCGTTTACTTCCTCAAACTCAATGAGCTCGCAAAACCAGTCAGTGTGGTGGGAATGATTCCATCCGGGGGTCCCCATTTCGTACTGGCTGTTCCAGATTGGGAAACCGTTCGCAAACTGCTCCCCGGCGCTTCGGTCATCGCCTTTGTCGGCTTTATGGAAATGTGTTCAGTCGCCAACGCACTGGCCGCCAAAAACAAACAGAAGCTAAACATCTGCCAGGAAACTGTGGGGCAAGGACTTGCCTCATTTGCATCGGCCTTCACCGGCGGCTATCCGGTCAGCGGTTCTTTTTCCCGCTCAGCGCTAAGTGATGCCGCCGGCTCAAAAACCGGCTTAAGCGCCGTTTTCACTGGAACATTCGTCCTTCTTTTCCTGTTATTCTTCACCAAACTGATTTATTTTTTGCCGCAAGCCGCACTTGCCGCCGTAATCATTGATGCCGTGCTCAAACTGATGCATTTCAAAAAATTCGCCCACTACTTCAAAATTAGCAAAGCCGACGGAGCGGCTGGAATTGCGACCTTCGTGGCAACTCTGTCGATGGCACCTGATCTGGATAAAGGAATTATTTTCGGTGCCGGACTTTCAATCCTGATGTACCTGTACCGAACCATGAAACCGAACGTCGCCGTGCTGGGGCGACACGAGGATGGCACGTACCGTAATGCAAAAAAACACGGCCTTTCTGTCGATCCTGTCATGCCGTCTATCCGGTTCGATGGCCGCCTCTACTTCGCGAGCACCGCCTACTTTGAGGAACAGATTTTCCGCCTCTGCGAAAAATACCCCGCCGCAAAATTCATCGCCGTGGACTGCCAAGGAATCAATGCAATCGATGCTTCCGGCGAGGAAATGCTCCAGAACATTGTCATCCGGCTACGCGAAAGCGGCGTTCAACTGCTCTTCTCCGGCGTCAAAGAGCCGGTTCGTAACGTATTAAGCCGTTCCGGACTGGAAAAAATAATTGGCGAGCAGAACTTTTTCCACAAACTCGATGCGGCCCGCGCCAGCATTTCTTCCTGTGGATAACGCTGCATTAGAGCATTTTAATAAAAGTTGTAGCCCATACCGCAAGCCCTCCGGAATACCGGAGACTCGACCATCGGGAGAGAGGCTTCGCTATTGCGAAGCAACGCCCGAAGGAAGTGGCAGCCGAGCCCTACAAGTTTTTTGTAGGACGTCCCTCTCGAAGAGGGGGCGTAATTCGGATACAGAATTGTTTAAAATGCTCTAGTGCGCCGATGAAAAAACCATCATCGCTGCCGCGATAAAAATCAGCACGATTACGATACTCTGCAAAAGTTTGTCCGGCATTTTCGCTGACAACTTACTGCCCGGTGGAACGCCGATCAGCGATCCCGCCGACATTACAATCGCCGTTGTCCAGTCTACTGCTCCGCCCTTACTATAGATCAGCGAAGTCAACAAGGTCAGCACGACGGCAATAAAAATAGAACTGCCTACCGTCCGCCGCGCTTCGAGCCCGAACAGAATCATCAACATTGGAACAATCAGCACACCTCCGCCGATAGACGTCGCGCCAATCAGACCGCCAACCAGCGCACCCATTACAACACCGAGAATCCGCGAATGGTGCGGCCGCGCAGCAATCCGCTCTGAAAGTGTCTTACGGGTTCCGCCGCTTTTTTCGTTGCGAATCTGCCCAATAAGCCCCAGCACCATAACCAGAACACTGAAAAATACCGTTCCAATAATAACCTGCTTCAGTGTATGCAAAACTTGATGGTTTGTGGCGTGATGCGTAATCCAGAACGAAATCGCCGCATTAGCCGGTAGTGCGCCAGCCAGAAAAAGAAGAGAAATATTCCAGTCGATCGTTTTGAGTTTAACGTGATGAAACGTCGCCGAAACCTTAGTTAGAAATGCATAAAAACTGGCTGTGCCGACTGCCATAACAGGATTCATTTTCAACAACAGCGTCAGCGCAGGAAGCACTAGCACGCCGCCGCCCACACCGGTCATCCCAATGCAAAAACCGATCAGTAGGCCGAGCACAAAGCGCCCAGCCAGCTCCAGAACACCTAAACCAAAAAATTCCATCTGCTTCTCCGTTTTTAAAGACCACAGAAGCTACCGGAACCCTCCGTGATTTCAAACTGTTTCCTGCACATTTTTGATCTTCTGGAAATGAATGTAACTTCTCCCGTTGACCCTCAAGAATCTATGTCATACTCTTCCGAACGATCGGAAAAGGAACCATCCATGAGTGATAACAGCCCCTATTTAAAATTTAACCGCGATAACCTAATTCTGCGGGACGAGCTGGCGATTGACCGGACGCTTCTGGCCAATGAGAGAACCCTTCTCGCCTACCTACGTTCCGGAGTCGCGCTGCTGATTGCTGGCACTTCAATCATGAACTTCGCGACTCAGGACTGGTTTCGGTTCGTCGGCATCGCCTGCATCCCAATCGGCGTGGTCGCCGCCATTACCGGCGTAAACCGCTACAGAAAAATGAACAGACTCATCGATCTCGTCCGAAGTAGCAGCAAACCCGCTGTCGGAAAGCCTTAAATTAACCCCGCTCAAACCGCGCGACGCTCTCGACGTGGTTGGTCTGCGGAAAAAGATCAACGGGCTGAGCACTGATGAGTTTATAGAGCCCGCCTGCGCAGAGGAGCTGTCCATCGCGTGCCAGCGAAGCCGGATTGCAACTGACGTAAACGACCACTGGCGGCGCAAGCTGACGGAGCATTTCCACCGCTTTGGGGTGCATACCGGCGCGCGGCGGATCGGTAATGACGACATCCGGCAACCCGAAAGCTTCCAATTCCGTGCGGATTTTATCGAAATGCATTAAATCCATCTGCCGGAAGGTACAGTTCGCCGCCCCGTGCTCCTCCGCATTTTTTTGTGCGTCGGCGACGGCGGCTTCGACCAGTTCGATGCCGAGTACACGGGCGCAGTGTTTCGCGGCGAAGAGCGCAATGGAGCCGGTTCCGCAAAAGAGGTCATAGACGGTTTCATCGCCCCTGAACCGCGCTGCGGTCAGAATTTCATTATAAAGCTTTTCAGCTTGGACGGTGTTGGTCTGAAAAAAAGAATTAGGCGAAATGCGGTACGTATACTCACCTAGCCGGTCGGAAATACTCCCCTCGCCGCACAAAACATATTCCTGATCGCCAAATGCCACCATATTTTTGCGGTCGGTCGTTGCATTAATAAAGGTCGTGAGTTTTGCGCCAAGTGCGGCCTGTAGCTCCGTACACAATTCACGCATCAGTTCCGGATTATGCGTCAACGTGATCAGATTGACCATCAGCTCGCCGGTACGCTCGCCACGCCGAACGACAAGGTTGCGCAGAAACCCTTCGTGCGTGAAGGTTGAATAGACTGGAATTTTCCGGTCACGGCAGAAGCGACGAACCGTTTCTACTGCCAAATTCATTTCCTCTGATGCCAGATCGCAATGATCAATATCAATAGCTTTGGCAAAGCAGCCCGGCGCGTGGAAGCCGAGCGCAAAATCGAGCGGCTTTTTCAGCTCGGCTTCAGGAATGTTCATTTCATCGGCGGTTAAATAGCGCCGGTCAGTGAAATCCATGTCGATTTTATTGCGGTAACCGAAAATATTTTCCGCTGGAATACACTCCGCCACCTCTGGGTTTTCAAAATTGCCAAGATGTTCGAGCGCGTCCACCACCTGCTTGCGTTTGATACGAACCTGCTCGGCATAATCAAGGTGCTGCCATTTACATCCGCCGCAAAACCCAAAATACCTACAGCGAGGCTCAATGCGCCGGTCGGAAAACTTCAAAACCTCCATTAACTGAGCGACCAGATAGCGCTTTTTGGTTTTGTAAATCTGCGCACGAACCGTATCACCGACAGCGGCGATCCCTTCGACAAAAACACGAATACCGTCATCCAACTTTCCGACACAGAGGTTTTTATCCGCCGTATCGAAAATTTCTGTCTCAATAATTTGGCCTTTTTTATACATAAGCGGGCTGTTAAACCACGGAACGCCCGCCCTGTCGAAACTTTTCCAACAACCGGAATAGTTGAATTCCTGCGCGGCTTGCGTATATTACCGTCATGAAGCTCGGCGTTCACATCCATAAAGAAGAAACCGAATTCGTTGTTCACAGCAACGCAAACCGCCTTTGGTTACTACTTTTCGATTCCACCGAGGCCGAAACCCCTTCCCGCGAAATTGAAATGACCGGCGGACCGCTCTGGCACACAAAGGTTCCCGGCCTTAAGCCCGGAGCACTCTATCTCTACCGCACCGACGCCATTCCCGCCCAGTGGTTGCTCGACCCGTATGCCCGCGCCGTCCATTTTTCGCGCATCTGGGGCGACACCGCCGGTCTGGTTCCCGGGCAACACATCCGTACCGGCAAACATTTCCCCAAGGGTGTTTTAACCGACGACTCCTTCGACTGGCGCGGCGAAAATCGTCCAACCATCCCGCTCGAAAAAACCATGATCTATGAAGCCCACCTGCGCGGCTTCACCAGCGGTGGAACCTATCTCGATTTTATTAAAAAAATTCCCTACCTAAAATCTCTCGGTATCACCACCGTTGAATTTCTGCCGCTGTTTGAATTTAACGAACTGGAGTTTTTCATCGAAGGCGCGGCGCGGCAAAATCTGATTAACTTGTGGGGTTACAGCACACTAGCCTTTTTCGCACCCATGAGCCGCTATGCTACCTCACGCAAACCCGGCGCGGCCGTCACCGAATTTAAAACACTGGTCAAAGCACTGCACCATGCCGGGATCGAAGTCCTTCTCGATGTCGTTTTTAACCATACGGCCGAAGGCCCCTTTAACGGGCCAGTATACAGTTTCCGGGGTCTGGATGAAGCCGCTTATTACATGATCAATCATGACGGCACGTATCCCGACTGGAGCGGATGCGGTAACACCTTTAACTGCAACCATCCGGTGGCAACACAGCTTATCATCGACAGTCTTAACTATTGGGCGCAGGAGATGCACGTGGACGGTTTCCGCTTCGACCTCGCCACCGTGCTGTGCCGAGATCAAAACGGCGAACTGCTTGAACACCCGCCCGTCATCAAAGCCATTGAAGCCGAACCGGTGCTCAAGCACGTCAAGCTGATCGCCGAAGCGTGGGACGCGTGCGGCGGCTACCAAGTCGGCAACTTTCCGGGCAACCGCTTTTCCGGCTGGAACGGACGCTTTCGCGACGATGTCCGCCTCTTCTGGAACGAAGGCGCAGTGGCCAGTGCGCTGGCCACACGACTGGCTGGCAGTTCTGATCTTTATCAGCGTAACGACGGTTCGCCACTCAAGAGCATTAACTTCGTCACGTCACACGACGGCTTTACTCTCGCCGACCTCGTGACCTACGAACGTAAATATAACGAAGCCAACGGCGAACAGAACCGCGACGGCGAAAACTATAATATCTGCATTAATTTTGGCATCGAAGGGTCAATCGGAGACGCGATGGTCTGCGCACGTCGGCTGAAACAGCAGAAAAATCTGCTCGCCATGCTTTTTCTGTCACGCGGCGTTCCCATGCTAACAGCAGGCGACGAATTTGGGCGTACACAACAGGGAAACAATAATGCCTATTGCCAGGACAACGAAATCTCTTGGGTGGACTGGTCGTTGCTTGAGAAAAACAGAGATCTGTTTGATTTTACGCAAAATCTAATCGCCTTGCGCAAAAAACATCCGGTTTTATGTTCAGGGGAATTTTATACCGGATCAAATGACGTGGAATGGCTTGGACCGGAGGGCCTCACGGTCGATTGGCAGAACGACCGTACGCTCGGTATGTATATCCGGGGCAAAGATCAACTGCTCATTCTGATTAACAATGAAGCGGTCGATCTTGCGTTTGAACTTCCAGAAGGAAATTGGAAACTCTCCTTATCTACCGAGGAGCCTTCTACAGCCTCCCAGCTCGGAGATTCTTCTTTCCTCGTGTCGGCGCACTCCGTTTGTGTGCTTTACACCTGAAAAACAAACTGTTCTCACGGCTCCAGACGAACATTAATTCGGTAGAACCCCTGATTATCCGCCTGATGTACCGTGTCAGTAAAACTATTTTCCGTCCATGGCACATTATCTTTCAAAAGCTGAAATCCGGTCGGTAGATTTGAACTCCAGTAAATCGAATAAATGCGCCCGGAAAGAGTCGGCCAACTTAGCACCAAGCGCATAGATCCTGCATCAAAAACGAATGAAGAACCCACCTGAAAAACCGAAGTCCGAAGCATCGGGTCAGATCCAGCAATATATTCTGCACGGTTATCATATCCATCGGCGTCAAGATCCTGTCCGGGCAGAGCAGAGCAGATATCCGCAAAATAGAGGCCTTCCCATTGATCCGGAATTCCGTCCTGATCCATATCTGCAGAAGGCTGCAACGGAATCATTGAATAAATCTGATATCGGTATTCATTCCAATTATCGCCACCAGACGATATGCGAATATTTAAATTAGTTTTTCCAGCAGTGTAGTTCCATGGAATATAAAATTCAGAATCGTTCCAGCGTTTATTCACATTGCTGAAATTTATATCGGGTAAATACCAGGTTCCGACATGAGCCTCATTGATAAAGACCTCGCCGGACTGAGGTGCAACGCCCTGATCTGTTCGCCGCCGCAGAAGTACACCCCGATTGGACGGCGCAACCGGAACAGAAAACGAAGAACTACTTATCGCTATTCGCCCGCTGTCGGTGATCAAAATATTATCGTCGTCGCCAGAGTAGTACCAGACCTTGGTCACCGGTGCGACGCTTTGAGCCGTGTATGAATATTGCTGCTCTGACAGAAGATTACCGACATCCAGCTCGGAGGAAAGGTTCAGCGCCGAGTCCGGTTTCTTGTAGTAATAAACCACGCTGGAGTAGGTTCCAGACAGATCCCAGTACCGGCCGCAATCGCCATGCTCGATACCGAACCGGATATGGCTGCGAAACGGTATCGTATCGCTCAAATGAAACCGGTAAGCCAGCGTTGCATTCGAACCCGGATGAAACTGATACAAGTACGGTGCGCCATGGCTCGCTAAACTGAAAGGCCCCTTATTAAAATACCAGCCGCCATTGAAGTAATCCTCGGTGCCGGTGCCGATGATCGTTGGCGTGGCGCTGTCATCAATAGTTATCCGCTCGTCACCTTCCAGATAGCGCATATCAATCACATCATTGGTCTCCGTGCAGCGCATGGAGAGAACACAGCCGACCATCTGCCCGCGACCGGCTTCATCCAGCAGCAAATAGTCGCGTCCATCGTTGGTAAAAGTATTCCGGTTCGCCTTGGCGTAAAAATATCCGGCGTATGTTTGATCGTACTGATTGGTCGAATAACGAATCTCATACGTCAGATTACTGAGACTGAAGGTGCCCCGGTTTTCTACCTCGATACGAGCGTTTTCCCAGAACGGCATCGGGAAATAACAGTAATAGGCATTGGTCGAAGTCATACCGACCGGTAGCGACCGGACTTCCACTTCACCGAACCCGGAACCGAAAAATTCACCCAGCGGAGCCTGCACCTGCGGAACCACGGCATTATCCCAAAACATCTTGATCCATACATTGGACAAAATATCTTCCGATGCGGGAGTCGGATCCATTTTGATCGAGGCAATGAAACCGGCATTCGTCACATCCAGAAGACTCCGGCTCGCCAGCGTAGGCACGTCGGTGCTGCTCTGCACCACCACCGGAATGCCGGCGTTGGTTTTAGGATCGGCTCCGGCACCGCTCCACATCTGCCGTGCTTTGGAAATATCCTCGGTGCCCGTCCAGCTTTTCACCCCTTCACTGGAATCATAAACGTGATAGGTGATGTTATAATAAAAAGGTTTGTTGGTTCCAGTTACCGTTATCTTGCACCGCTCCTTGAACGGAAACGGAACATAACAGAAATATCCGCCGCTCGACTGAAGTTCATTCCCGGTCAGCGGAAAAAGAAACGGGGTCTTGGTTCCGCTAAAAAACTGACTGATGGGCATATCCAACCGTGGAGAAGTCTCGCCGTCAAAATAGATATGCAAATGATTGGTCTCGACACCGTTGTGCGCATAGGTCATCCAGAAACGGTATATGCACCCCGGATTAATCTCATCAAAAAGAACGTATTCGTTATTTTGATCCACATATAAATACGAATATTTCCCATAATATCCGTCGTCGTTCTCACCGTCCCGGTCTGTACTCGAGACTTGCCGAGCATAAACTCCCTCATCTAAATAAGGGATATCTGAAAACGCCGTCAGCTTTTCAAGTCCCACAAGACGAATACGTGGTTCTGCATACAATGCAGAAACGAAAAGAAACCAAGACACTACAAAACAGACAAAACTATTCATGGCGGACTATCGTGCCGACCCGCCTCGAATTTTTACAGCCTAAACTACCGCTCACCAAATTTTCTCCCAAATTCATGTCCGCAAAAAACGCTAACTATGCGACACTCCGCCTATGAAGAAGTGCCCATTTTGTGCAGAAGAAATTCAGGACGATGCGATTCTATGCCAGTTCTGCGGACAATTCCTCATGCAGAAAAAGGCTGGAAGATGTCCGCTGAAAAAGTGATACTCCACACCAATGAATTTCTGGTTTAAAAGGGTTTGTTTCTATCTGCTTCTGCTTGCGCCTGCGCTATTTGCACAGGAGCTATTCTCGACCCGCCAAATCGAGGCCGCACTGGCCGACGGCCTTTACCCTCTCGCTGAACAGCAAATCTGGGAGGCGCTTAGCATCAGTCATACTCCAGAGGAAGAGGCAACGCTGACGGTTCTGCTGGTTCGCGCCTTGTCCGGTCAGAAAAAATCAAGCGACGCAGTGATCCTGGCTGACGAGTCCGCTCAGCTCCCTCAACAGGATGCTTTGACGTACTGGCGGGCTCGGTCGCTATTCGAAAAAGGCGATTTTAGCTCGGTTTTACAAGCCTTGAGCAATCTACCGAAAAGTAGTTCCTATAAACCCGCAGCCCTCCGCCTGCAAGGCCGCGCCGAGCAGTCCGCAGGCGACCTTAAAGCTGCTCAAAAAAGTTTTGAATCGTTCAACAAGCTTTTCCCGACTGACGAAAACGCCGCGCAAAACCTGCTCGACCTCGCCGGGATCCTAGAGCGCAGTACAAAGGGCGACTCGACCAAAATACTTCGTGAACTACTGGAACGTTTCCCAACCAACCTAGTGGCCGATGCCGCCCGCCTTGAGCTGGCACGCCAACTGATCGCCGCTGGCAGTAAAGACGAACTAACCGAAGCCTCCACCCTGCTCAACGCGCTCGGCTCCAGCGAGACCGCTCATCCACGCCTGCGCGCCGCCGCCTGGGTAGAACTGTCCGCACTGGCGCAACGCGCTGGCAATTCTACCTCCGCCACGGAAGCGCTGGCCAAAGCAGAAAAACTAACTGGAGAAGCCACCCTGCGCGTCCGCCAGAAGGCTGCCCGCGCCAATCTGTTGATTGATGAAAATAAAATAAAAGAGGCTTTCACGCTGTTTGACGAGGCCGTTAAAGAAGCCCCAGACACGGCCACGTCCGCCGAACTGCTGATCCAAAAAGCAGAAGCCCTGCTAAAAATTCAGCAGGTTTCCGCCGCCGAAAAAGCATTTCAGTCCGGGCTCGATATTGCGACCGATCCAGCCATGCAGGCTCGTGCACAGGCTGGTAAAGGCTGGTGCCTGTGGGAACAAAAGCGCTACGAAGAATCCGCCGTTGCTTTCGAAACCTCCGCCACAAAATGTACACAGCCTGACCAGTGTATAGCCGCCATGCTGAAAGCGGGCGATGCGCGCCTTGCCGCTGCGCAATATGAAAAAGCCCGCGAGAACTATCGCCGCGCGACCTCAAGCTATCCGAACCATTCATTCACCGCTCAGGCCATGTACCAAACCGGCGTTGCTAGCCTGCTCGCAGGTCAAACCAATGCCGCCCATACTTCGTTTGCTGATACAGAGAAAGCCTTCCCTCAAAGCAGTTTTGCGCCGCAAGCCGCGTTACAGCAGGCCGAATTATTTAAGCGGGAACAGAAATGGGATGCGGCACTTGAACAATACCGCCGGATCGCTGTGCACTATACCAACACCACAGTGAAAGCTTCTGCCCTTCATCAGCAAGGGTTAATCCTCTACCGGCTCAACCAATGGGATGTCGCGCTCGAAGCCTTCCGCACCGTTAGCGATACCTGGCCGGATTCTCTCGAAGCACCGCAGGCATTTTATATGCGCGGATTCTGTCGCTATATGCAAGGCGACACCGAAGGTGCACTAACACTCTGCCAGTCCTTTATTACAAAATATCCCGACTCTATCTGGACACCCGAAGTACTTTTCTGGGTTGGTGAACACTACTACAACCGAGGTAGTTACGCTCAGGCGAAATCAATCTTCCTCGATATCGCCGCGCGTTTCCCAAAACACGAACTATCAGACGAGGCGCTCTTCTGGGCAGGAAACTCCCTGCTCAAACAAGACAGTTTTCTTGAAGCCTTTACGACGTTCAGTCGCCTCGCCAAAGAATCCCCCGATAGTCCGCTAATTCTGAAAACCCGCTTTGCGCAAGGCGAAGCCCTCACCGAACTCGGCGAATTTCCGCGTGCCATTCTCGCCTACGAAGAGGTTATTAAAACCGCACCGGACGATCCGTTGGCCGACCGCGCCCGCGGACGTCTTGCCGACTGTCTTTTCACACTTGGAACCTCTGAGGTCATACGCTACAAGGAATCGCTCGAAGCCTATCAATCACTCTATAAACGCCCCTCTGCCCCATTTGCACTCCGCCTACAGGCGCTTTATAAAATCGCCCGCTGCGAAGCCAAGTTGGGACTAAAGGAAAAAGCCTTCGCCCGTTACATGGAAGTGGTCTATAGCGGTGCCATACAAATTGAACCGCTATCTCCCGAAGCAAGCCCTTGGTTTACGCGTGCGGCCTTTGATGCCGCCGCATATCAGGAACAGCAACAGCAGTGGAAAGAAGCGGTTAATATTTACAAACGGATTATTCAGGCCAATGTGCCTGCAAAAAATGAAGCACAAAAACGAATCGAAAAAATAGAGCGCGAACACGCGACAGCATTCTAGAAAAGGAGTTCATTATGATCGGATGGATTAACAGCGGCGGTGCCGTTATGTGGCTTATTCTGGGTTGTGGATTTATTGCGCTGACCATTTTTTTCGAGCGCTTCTTCCACCTACACCGCGCCCAAATTAAAGTGAACGACTTTCTTAACGGCATCACCACCAACCTCTCACGCGGCAACGATCTGGAGGCCATCAGCATTTGTGACCAGACGCCCGGCCCCGCCGCCCACCTCGTCCACACCGCACTACTGCACCGCGCCGACACGAAAGACGAACTGATTAAAGCCGTCCAGCAAGCCGGTATCACCGAAATCCCGCGCCTCGAGCGCCACATGAATCTACTCATTACCCTCGCGCAAGTTCTTCCAATGCTTGGATTGCTTGGCACGGTGCTCGGTCTACTCAACATACTCGTCGCCTTACGGACAGGCTCACCCCTCACCGAAATTAGCACCCTCGCCGATGGACTCTGGCGCGCGCTGATCACCACCGCCGCTGGACTCATCACCGGAATTCCTGCCTACGCTGGCTACCACTTTCTCATCAGCCGCGTCGAATCGATCGCACTCGACATGGAACAAACCGCCGGAGAAATCATTTATTTCCTCACACACCCGTCCGCCGGAGAACACCATGAACCGTAATAACTGTGAAGCCGTACTTTATCTGCACCGCACCTTCCTGCCGCGCCGCAGGACCGGTCGGGGCTTTCTCACCGGAACGGTCTTTCTCAACGCAGC
>JBBQSL010000022.1:0-29244 GCA_038213895.1 Kiritimatiellales bacterium
CATGCGAGAAGTTAACATCAAACATCTGATTCATGATTTGGATGAAATTGAAAAGGCTCTTCAATTCGTGCAGCTGCAAAATATGGTGGTGGCATTCCAAAGCGGGAGCAACCGGATCCTGGAACAAATGCGCAGAGGCTATACAGCAAGCGGGATTTTAGCTTTTCTGCAAATGCTTGACCGGCATCAAGTATATTATCATCTGCATATTATTGCCGGGTTCCCGACAGAAACTCCGGAAGAGTTTCAGGAGTCGTTAGACATATTAAAGCAGGTCGATTTCTATAGTTGTACGTTATTTAAATATCAGGATCGTCGATATACGGAGTCATCGAAGCTGGAACCTAAGGTCGTGGATGAAGAAGTTCTAAAGCGGTTTAGCCGAGCCGAGCAGCAGTTTGCAGACCGGTACACAGTGGATCGTAAAGAAGATAAACTTCAGCTGGTTCGTCAAACAAGGTAGGTATCATGTCGTATTCACCTGAACAGATTAATCAATGGAAGACTGCGCGGATTCCGGGCGATGCGGTGTCTGTAGTTTGGTGCTGGAGTGCAGACCTGCAATCGCATCTGGATGCGCTGAGCCGGGAGTTCAGCGGTGCCCCCCGGCTCTGTTTCGAGCTGGCAACACTGATTGTGCATATCCGCCGGAAAATCGACCTCGAATTGTCTTTGGTAAAGTTTTTTTTCCTTCTGGATACGGAACTCGATTTCTTCTGCTGCGAACTGGATTCCCGCTGGCTCGTCGCGATTGCAGATACGCTGGCCGATTACGGTAATGAGTTTGAGCTAACTGCGGCCATGATTCCGGTTCTGCTGATTAATCTGACGAAGCTGGCAGAAACCGAACGGCAGTTTATCACTGATGCCTCTCCGGATCTGCAAAAGCAGAGAGCGATCATGGGCAATCAGTTGCCGTTACCGCTATGGGACGGGATCAGCAGTTACTGGCTGAACTGCGGCGATATGCCGCGCAATCTGTTTCGCCGATGCCGAACTGCACTGAGCGCAGCTCCGATCTCACTGAAAATTTTCAACACCTTGCTCGAACGGCTGCAGAGCAACCCCAATCTTCTTAGCCGTCTTGCGCAATACAATCCTCACTTTTGGAAGTAGCATGAGCGCCGAAAACAAAAATCACATCCAAAAAATAGGGATGTCCAATAATTTTACTGGGAGGTGAAAAAAAAGAGGAAAAATAAAAACGCATATATTGTACATTAAGGATTAGGTGCTAAATAAATTAAAACGGAGTAGATATGAAAAAACATTTGACGATTTTTTTGTTTATATTTTTTACAGGTATTGTTGGTGCTGAAAACTTTTATCACGAACGAAATGACGGCAGCGTAGTAAAAACATATACGTTCGAAGACGAATCTCGAACCATTAATTTTGACACATCGATGTTAACCGAGGAGATTCAGGAAAAAATCGACCAAGTGGGAAAACATATTCATTCAGGCACAGTTCTTACTTTTCAATTTTCTGACGGAACATACCAGCTGACCAATTCGCTTGTATGGGAAGGGTTTTATGGTGGAGGAATAATAAATATTCAAGGGAATGTTTCAGAGTCTAATGCTGGCACATATCATACATCACAGTTGGTTCGGCTGGATGGATCGCAGCATTCGACAAATACGCTGTATTTGAAAAATATAACGGCCCAAATATACATAAAAAATTTAGCAGTGCGAGTCGGAGATTCAGACTATATTTCGGCCATTTTAATTGAGCGCTGCATATTTACTGATGTTTGGTATTGTTACTTATATGCTACCTCAAAAACGCATGACAATCGAGCTCTTACCGCAAACTGGTGGGCAAATTGCAAATCATACTATAACTATGTCTCGGGGATAAACTCAGGAATCCACGCTCAAAATAGTTCTGAAATATTCTCACATAATACGCCCTCATGCGGGACAAATCCAAACTATGGATTAAGAGTGTGGACGGCTGGGAAGATTTTCAAGTGGGACGGAATTCAACCTACTGGGGATATTGTGAATGAACTCATCCATTCCGGCGGAATGATACAATAAATGAGTTAAGATGGAAAATACGCGCGGCGAGCGAACTGTCGCAGTTGACGCGGACGACCTCTCCTTACAGTTTCGGCCCTCCTTCGAGATATCTTGGAAGCGGGAAAAGCCCCGATAGGTGCTGCTGCCTGGAGAGGAAATTCTCAAGTCATGAATATATTCATCCTGAGTTGAACAACTAATGAGCGAAAAAGTTATCCTTCTGGCCCGGCAGCGCAGCGGCACGCATGCGCTGAAATCGATTTTGCAAAGCCATCCGGATTTCTACTGCTTTGAAGAAATTTTTCACGCTGATCCGGCCTTCCGATCTTGTCCGGAAAACTTTTTCCGGTTTGTCGAAGAAAACGGTCTGCCGGCAACTGCGCTTTTTCCGTGGAATATAGAGGAAACGCTGGGCGCATTTTGGAGCCATCTCGATGCACTGGCCGGAGACTCCCGGCTTCAGGTTCTGGATGTTAAATACAACTCGACGCAGTGGATGCTTCGTAACTGGCAGCCGCTCAGTCAGTGTCCGCGACTGTTCGACTACATCAAACAGAACAATTTTAAAGTTATCCATTTGACACGGCAGAATGCCTTGCGGCAGTGGGTATCCGGAGAGTTGGCCGCCCGTCGAAAAGTCTGGAGCATTTCTCCCGGAACGCAGGAGCTGCCGCAATCGATCTGTATTGAAATCGAACCGCTCCTCTGGACGTTGCAGGGAATGTACGAAGAGGATGATCTGATCTGGAAAGCCCTTTGGGGTTACGATGTGCTGGGGCTGGAATATGCCGATCTTTTTCTTCAGCCGGATGGCCGGGTGCCGCAACCCATTCTGAAGGAGATCAGTGACTGGTTCGGTGTGGTCTGCACATTTGAAAACAAGCCGCACTGCGCCAAGCAGCTCGCCCGCCCCTTGACCGCTTTGATTGAAAATTATGACGAAGTAAAACGTGTGATCGAGGGAACGGAATTTGGCTGGATGCTTGAAGACGAGCCCGGCACAACTGGAGAAACTCAATGAAAATACAATTTTTTATTACCGATTATCTGCCCGATGTTTTCGGCGGGGCTGAAGTCTATACCCTGAATTTAACGCAGGGGCTGAAAGCCGCCGGGCACGATGTGATGGTGGTGACAACCGGGATCATTCGCAAAAATACCGAGCCGATTACCGAAGACTACCAAGGAATTCCGGTGCATCGGTTCGGTTTTGATTTTCCGCACCGTCCGCCGCAACTTTACGCGTTGCAGGCGTATCGGGGACTCTATGATGAGGCCAAAGCGTGGTTCACAAAAAATCGGCCGGATGTGATTCACGTCACCAGCTGCTGGTTTATGCCCTCCATTCTGTTGGCGGCCATGGAGCTGGAAATTCCAGTGATTGGAACCCATGTCGACTTTGTATTGTCGTGCCGCGAATCGCATTTGCTGAAACCTGATTTCAGCAGTTGCACCAACACGAACCTGGCCGGATGCCGAGCCTGTTACCGTGACCTAAGTGATGAGCAATGGCCGATTGTACGGAACATGAAAGAAAATCTGTTGCGCATTCTCGCACAGGGCTACAGCTTTCATCACTGTCCGTGTGAACTGCTCGGCGATCAGATTCTGGCGCTCGGTGCCGCGCCGGAAACCTTGAAGGTTTGGCCCTACGCCGTGCCGGATCGGTTGCTTCCTTTGCGTCGGGAAAAAACTGCTTCGGACAAACTGCGCTTAGGTTTTATCGGTCGCTGGAATCGCATTAAAGGCATCGACATTCTGCTGGATGCGATGGCGCAGCTGGCTGACCGCAGCGATATCGAATTACATCTTTATGGTGAGCAGGAGGTCTGGAATTCAGACAGTTATGGCGTCGAGGTTTCAGTAAAAGCGGAGCGTTTGAAGAACGTGATTCATCACGGACTCTTCGATCCGCAGGATCTCGGAAACGTTCACCGCGAAATCGACTGTATTGTCACGTCGTCCATCTGGCCGGAAAACTCGCCCGTCTCAATTCTCGAAGCCTTGGCGCTCGGCACGCCGGTCATTTGCGCCGATGGAGCCGGCATGACCAACTTGATCGAACACGGTAAAAACGGATTGTTGTTTCAGAGCCGCAATGCGATCGATCTCGCCGCGCAGATTCGTGCAATGGCCGACGATCGCGACATGTTTCAGCGCATGCAGCGGGATGTAAAATGTCTGCAAACCATCTCAGAAGATGTGGCGATCTTCGAAAAAATCTATGCGACGGCCCAGCCGAACCGCAATCCGGTCTGGCAGGCACAAATGAACTGGATGCGCGATTCCCTGCTGTTCGCCGAAGGCATGCTCTTTCACGGAGTACGTGAAAGCGCCAAGATGAAAAAAATTGCGCAGGCCGGACATACACAAATAGCTCTCTTTGGTGCCGGGAAAAACCTCGCTCCGGTACTGAAAGAAACGGAGCTGGGAACGCTGGAGATCGTCGCAATTTTCGACGACAACCCAGTTGCTTGTGGACGCAAGGTGTACGGGTTTGAGGTGTGTCATTCCGACCGGATGGGCGACTTTGATTTCACCGCGATTGTTGCGACCTCCGAAGTGTACGGAAATCAAATGGTCGAGCGGCTCGCCTCGCTACGCGGGCAGGGCATCGCCGTTGAAAAATTGTACGATTAGGTAAATCCATCTACGCAAAGGTGAAGCGTTACTACACAGGACGAACGCTTTCCTTCCTTTCAGTCAGGTGAAGCGTTGCTACATTTTGCTTGTAGCCCCGCTTCACCCCGTAGGGGAAAGCGGTTTTGCGGCGGCGCGATAGGGATATCAAGCCCTACCTTGATTTTCGTTTGTGCACTACGCCCGCAGGGCAATCAGGCGAATGGCGGAGGCGACGTCTATCGACTGCTCGCGGGAATGCTTTGTGCGGTTACGCATGAGTGGGAATAAAATTCCACGTAGCAGACGGTGTGGCCAATCTTGTTTCGGTCTCAGCCAAATGTCTAGAATCCAGCCAAGCGTGTGATAGACCGAATGGACGGTTTCGATTTCCAATGTTTGGAAGCCGTGCTTTTCTGCGAGATGTTTTAAGCCGTCGCGGGTGTACCGTTGATAGTCGGTCGGGTCGGCATGGAACGGCTGCAGAAACGGGATGCACAGATAAAGGTGTCCGCCCGGCTTCAGCACGCGGCGAAATTCTTCCATGATTTCTTCGGGATTGCTGACGTGTTCGAGCACCGCATTGCAAATGATCGAGTCGAAATGCGCGGCCTCTACCGGAATGTTGTGCAGCGGCGAATAGATGTGAATGTTGTCGTTGTGCAGTCCGCCTTCAATATCCTGATTGACCAGTTCGCCATCGACGAGATGCGACAGATCACGGTGTCCCGCCCCGGCATTCAGACAGCGGCCTGTCAGATATTTTTTCCAGCTGCCAATTTCCGTGTCCAGATCGGGCCAGGTAATGCAGCTATCGGGATATTTGTGTCGGGTTTTGGTTTTCATAGCACACTCCGTCTCAATAATTTTTCAACTTGTGCCGCCTGCCGGGTGAGGTCTGCGATTCCACGGAGACGCTGTTCCCCGGCGCGGCCCATGGCGGCGGTTTGGTCAGGATTTAAAATCAGTTGCCGCAACGCGGCGGCCATGGCTTCCGAATTTTTTGGCGGAACCAGCAGTCCGGTTTTTTCGTGGACGACTTGTTCGCTGAGTCCACCGCAGTCGGTGGCGACGATCGCCAGTTGATGTGCCATGCCTTCGAGCGTGACCGTCGGATAGGGATCGGGCTCGCTGGAAGGCACGACCAAAATGTCCGCGTTGCGATAATGAACTTCCGGCTCGGCGGTTGCGCCGCTGAAACGAATGGCGGGATGCGCGGTGCGCCGGATTTTTTCGGCATAGTCCTGACTGTAGCGATCGAGCGGGCCGGCGATATGCAGATCGAACTCAAGGCCTTCTGCAAATAGCTGTGCGGCGGCTTTCAACAGCGTTTCGAGTCCTTTAACCGGACCCCACGTGCCGATGCTGAGTACGCGCGGGGTTCCAATGTTTGGAAGATGCGGCGTTCCGTACGAGGCGGGGAGGCCGGCGGGAATCACAACGACGTTTTCGATGCCTGAACGGCGTAACGGTTTTTCGACTGCACGGGAAGCGGTGATGATCGTTTGCGCGTAGGCGGCGGTGCGCCGAACGGCACCCATAATCGGATGGTTCGGAAGATCGTTGTACATGAGCTGATGGTGGATCAACAGCGGAACGGCGTGCTTTTGTAAAACCGGTAGCGCCAGCATGGCGACCGGAAACATGCAGGCCATAACCATATCTGGTTGGAACTCAGAAAGGATTTCATCCAATCGGTCGTTGAGTTCGGGCGGTTCGGTAAAATGGCTGGCGCGCAGCAGCGGATCGCCGGGCGCAGATTCGTGAATCCATGGCGTGACGGGAAGTCCGAATCGTCTGGCGGCTTCGGCAACGGATGGATGCGTCGCAACTTCAATTTTCCAATCATTGGAAAGTGCGGTTGCAAAACGCAGTGTCGTAATTTCCGCGCCGGAAAAAACCTGTCCCCCCAGCAGAATCAGCAGGCGCATGGGACGGGGATCCTTGAGTTTTTTTTCAGCGTGTATCCGGCAGGATGCGCCAGATGCCACCGCCATGCGTCTTCGATGATATTACGCAGGTCGGAATGTTGAGGAATCCAGCCCAGTTGATGTTTGGCCTTATCTGCTGAGGCGACCAGCACGGGCGGATCGCCCGCGCGGCGCGGACTTTCAATCGCCGGGATGGGTCGCCCGGTTACGGAACGGGCCATATCGATGACTTCGCGGACGGAGCATCCTTGGCCGGTGCCGAGGTTGAACGCTCCGGTCTGGTTTGATTCGAGTGCCAGCCGGTGCGCCTGCGCCAAATCTTTTACATGAATATAGTCACGAATACAGGTTCCGTCCGGTGTGGGGAAATCGGTTCCGAAAACGTGGACGGCCTCCTGTTTTCCCAGCGCAGTCCGCAATACGTTCGGGATCAAATGCGTTTCGGGGGTGTGGTCTTCTCCGAGCCGTCCGACGGCGCCGCAGGCGTTGAAATAGCGCAGACAGACGGTTTGCAGTCCGCACTGTCGTTGCATCCAGCGCAGCATCTGTTCGAGGATCAGTTTGGATTCGCCGTACGGATTGACAGGAATCTGGGGCGTATCTTCCGTGATCGGCAGTTGGGACGGATGTCCATAGGTTGCACAGGAGGAGGAAAAGATAAAGCGTTTAACGCGGTGATGAACGGCGGCGTTGATGAGGTTGATTCCGCCGCTGACATTGTTGGCCCAATAGATATCCGGGCGCTGCATGGATTCCCCAACCAGTGCATAAGCGCCAAAGTGCAGAATGGCGTCGGGCTGCAACGTTGCAAGAAGGTGCTCAACCGTTCCGGCATCACGCAGATCACCGATTACAAAAGGGGCTCGGGGATCAAGAGCTTCGGCGTGACCGTATTCGAGATTGTCGAAGACGGTGACTTGATGGCCGTGGCTCAGCAACAGAGTTGAGGTCACGCTGCCGATATAACCGGCACCGCCAGTAACCAGTACGTTCATGCATGGATTCCTTTCACGGTACGGGGGTTCGAGTCCCGGAGTTCCCAGCTCTGCACCAAATCGGCGGCACGGTGTGGTTGAAGTCCGGCGTTGGCAAGCCGACAGGCCCAGTATGTGTTTACCGGAGAGGCAGCTGTCCCGCATAGGAAAGCGATGTCGGGATGAATGAGATCCTCCATGACATGAGCTGGGTGAATATGAGTTTCCCGGAACCGTCGGTCATGAAAGGCCGTGTTCTGTTCCACAACGGCACAGATTTTCAGACCGTGACTTTCTAAAATCTCGAACCAGCTGGACGGAAGTTTTCCCAGTCCGCACAAAACGATGCGATGGATGCCTTTTTGCTGGATGGATTGTGCGGCCTGCTTGACTGCGGCATTGAGCGAGATGCTGTCAAAATCAGCTGAAAGAAGCGGAGTTCGCCGGTAAAGACCGCGAAGCAGCGCCAGAGGCAGTGCGGATAGACCGCGAACAAAGCCCCAGAACGCCTTTTCTTTACGGGCGATATGGTAGTAGCGATGCACGGTATCATAAATTGCACTGGACAATTGTGTTATCGGCAGGTAGCGCGCCCAGCAGAAGGTGTTGTTACGGATTAGACGGTAGAGAATTCGGTTTGTATCGCGACCGGCCGGATCCCGAACGTGACGTACCGGCGGTGTATTTTCCGGACAGGTGAGCAGGCGATGTCCGGCGGCGATCAGCCGGAAGGTGACATCATATTCTTCGCCGTAATAGCCATAGCCTTGCGGATAACCGCCGATCGCGCGCAATACATTGCTGCGGAACAGAATGGCACATCCATGGAAAACCGTTGGTAGCAGACAGCCTTCATTTTCCACCGGGAGCATAATTCCCCCGGCGTTCGCTGTTTTCTTTAGTTGCTGAAGCGCAGACTCCAGTGAGCCATCAGGAAGATAGGCGTCGTCATCCAGCATTAATACGTATTCGCCGCAGGCCTCTTCCAGCGCCATGTTGCGCGCTGCGGTGCCGAGGTTGCGGGGCATTTGCAACAGTCGGGCGCGTGCGGGTAGATCCGGCGGCAACTCGAAAGCAGCCGAGCCATTGTTAACCACCAGCCATTCTGTGCGGTGAGCAATCAATGCAATCTGGTTTTTCCGCAGGCTGTCAAGGCAGCGTTCCAGTCGGTTGCAGGTTAGCACGATAACGCTAAGTTCGATGGGTTTCATGATGTGCTCTGTTTAGCAGGGCAGGTGCCGCAGAGAGAAGGCGTTGGCATTTGAACTGCTTAAATGAGCGGCAATGCTCAACGTTCGTAAATCCGATATCGCCATGTCGATGATTATCCTGCTGGTGCTGGCCGTCATGTTCGTGCCGATCCCGTCGCAGTTGCTGGATATTCTGCTGGTGGTGAACATCGCCATCGGTGTGTTGATGATGGTGTATATCATCAGCATCAAAGACCCGATGGAGTTTTCGTCGTTCCCGACGGTGCTGCTGATGGTGACGCTGATGCGGCTGTCGGTAAACGTTTCTTCTACTCGGCAGATTCTGCTGAACGCGTTTGCCGGAGACGTAATCGAAGCGTTCGGCGCTTTTGTGGCTGGGGGAAACTATCTCGTCGGGCTGGTCATCTTTGCCATCATTGTGGTCATCAATTTTAAGGTCATCACCAAAGGTTCCGGCCGTATTGCCGAGGTGGCCGCCCGCTTCACATTGGATTCACTGCCCGGTAAGCAGATGAGCATCGATGCCGATTTGAATCAGGGCATCATCGACGAAAAAGAAGCACTCGCCCGCCGCGCCAAACTGATGGCTGAAACCGATTTTTACGGAGCGATGGACGGGGCTAGTAAGTTCGTCAGTGGAGATGCCATCGCGGGACTGATTATCATCGTCATCAACATTGTCGCCGGATTTGCCATCGGGATGTCGCAAAAAGGAATGACCGCCGGCGCTGCGTTGTCGCGATATACCATCCTGACGATTGGCGACGGACTCGTGTCGCAGATTCCGGCTTTGGTGATTTCAACCGGTGCCGGGATTCTGGTAACCCGTGCCGCCGGGTCGGGCGATCTTGGATCGAATGTTAGTGGACAGCTGTTCCACCGCCCGCGTCCGCTGATTATGACCGGCGCGATGATGCTTTTGACCGGACTGGTTCCGGGACTACCGTTTATTCCATTTGCTCTCATCGGGGTCACCTGCATCGGCGGCGGATATGCCCTGCGACGCAACCGGGAGCCCGGAGAATCCGAAGCGGCGCTTCCCGCGGGGCGCGCCCCGGCGGGTCGACTGGATGCCGGGCCGCCCGCAGGAGATCGCGCACTGGCACCGCCCAAACCGGTGGAACCGACGGCCAAGGCCTATAAAAACATTATCAATGTTTCCGCACTCGAGGTGAAGATTGGCTTCGGTCTGATCACGCTGGTCGACCGCCAGCAGGGCGGACATCTCATCGACCGGATTGGGAATGTCCGCAACCAGATCGCCGAAGAACTCGGCATGGTGATGCCGCCGGTCAACGTGCAGGACGACATGCTTTTGAAAAGCAACGAATACCGGGTGCTGGTGCGCGGGCTGGAAGTGGCTCGCAATTATGTATCGCCTGGTTTTCTGATGGCGATCGATCCGACGGGCGAGATGACGGTCGATGGCGCTACGGCTGTACGGGATCCGTCCTTTGGGTTTAAGGCCTACTGGATTCCAGAAAACCGGCGCGGTGTTATGGAGGCGCGCGGCTTCACGCTGGTCGATCCAGCCGGGGTGATCACAACGCATCTGGCGACTTTGGTGAAAACGTATGCCGCAGAGTTGCTGACGCGACAGGATGTCAGCGATCTGATTGAACAGGTCAAAAAAGATAACGCGGCTGTTGTCGAGGAATTGATTCCCCATAAACTGGAAGTCGGTGCGGTGCATCGTGTTCTGCAGGAGCTGCTGAAGGAACAGGTTGCCATTCGCGATCTGCCGGTGATTCTCGAGACGCTGGCCGACCACGCCACGCAGACCAAAGACATCGGCCTGCTGACCGAACTGGCTCGCAACGCGCTGGGCGGGAAAATCAGCCAGGCGTATGTCTCGCCGGAAGGCACGCTTAAAGCGATCGGCCTGCATCCGAATCTCGAACAGCTTCTCAAAGAATCCGGCTCCGCGATCGGCTCAACGACCAGTTTACGGATGGATCCGTCCATTGCGCGCGAAGTACTGGATTCTCTCGGCACCGCGCTGGACTCGGCGCGCGAAGCCGGCGGTGCGCCGGTGCTGCTGGCCAGTCCCTCCGTGCGGCGCCTGGCGCGTCAGCTGGCGCAGTGCGATTTTAAACACCTGCCCGTGCTTTCCCTTGGGGAAGTTCCTTCGTGGGTGAATGTGGATATCATTAATTTAATATCGGCTCCGGCACGAAGTTTTGCCGTGGCGAAATAAGGGAAACAGAGCGAGCGATGGACCAGCAAAAGGAATACAGTGCCGTGGTACCGCGTCAGTTGCGCGGCTTTGCCGTTGGCGGCGGAAAAGGCGGTGTCGGCAAAACCATGATTTCCGTCGGCGTGGCAACTGCGTTGGTCGAGCGCGGCTATCGTGTGCTGCTGTTTGATGCCGACCTCGGGCTGGCGAATGTCGATTTGCATCTGGGTGTCGATCCGGTGTTTACGTTGCAGGATGTCGTGTATGGCAACTGTCCGTTAAGCCAAGCCGTTTCAGCGGTGCCGGGCGGACCCGATATTCTGGCCGCCTCCTCGGGTGCACAGGAAATGGTGACAATGAGCGCGGCCCGCCGCGAACTGCTGGTGGATGAGCTGATCCGTTTCGCGGCCGGTTATGATTATCTGATTATTGATACGGAAGCGGGCATCGGTCCGGGTGCTATTGCCTTTCTGAAAGCAATGCCGATGGTGAACATTGTGGTTGCCAACGAGCCGACCTCGATCATGGATGCCTATTCTATAATTAAAATTTTGGTTGCGGGGCCGGTGGTTCCGGAAATCCGGTTGGTTTTGAATATGGTGAAATCCATCGAAGACGGCCGCGAACTGGCACGACGGCTAAATGATATTTCCGCCAAGTTTCTGGGACGTCGTTTAGACGTGGCGGGCATTGTGCTGTACGACCCAATTGTGGGCGATGCCATTCGCGCACGCCGCAGCGTGCTTCATTATGCGCCGAACTCTGCGCCCGCGCGTTGTTTGCAGGATCTCGCCCAGCATTTGGTTTCAACCGGACGCTTGCGCGAACACGGCCAGCCGGTCAGCCGGGAACTGTTCAGTTCGCTGGCGTCGCTTAGTATGGACGGCCGGGTTGCAGAGGAGGTGCTGTGAGTGCGGCTCTTTTAAATCTGGCCATGGCGCTCAGTTTTATTCTGTTCGCCGCTTCGCTGATGCTGGGCTTTGTGCACCGGGTCTCTTTCTGGCCGTTGCTTTTCCGGTCGATCATGGTGCTGTTGGTTTCCAGCGTTGCACTAATCGCATTTTTTCGGTTTTTCAATGTCGTTCTGGCGCAGTTTCTGGCGCAGCGGGTGATGGAGCACCGGCGGGCTACCGAGGCTGCGGCACTGAATGAGGAGGATCAGTCATGATGCAGATGGAAACCACTCCGTGCCGGGTCGTATCGGATAATCTTTCTCACGCGAAACTGTGGGAGGCCTACTGGGAACAGGGCGATGTCGCCCAGGACGCGCTACTGGAAGCCTACCTGCCGCTGACGCGCCGGGTGCTCGAGCGTATTTCAATCCGGCTTCCGTCCCATGTCTCGGTCAAAGATCTTTCACAGGCCGCCTTGCTGGGACTCTATAAATCGCTGAGCAGTTTTGATCCGGATCATCAGGTGCCATTTGAGGCCTATGCCTATCCGCGCATCCGCGGTGCGGTGCTGGATGAACTGCGTTCCACGGATTATCTTTCGCGCGGCCGGCGGACGCGGGTGGATAAAGTGGAGTCGGTGATCTGCGACTGGATGAACGAATATTCCTGCATGCCCTCTGAGGATGAAATCTGCACGAAGCTCGACATGAGCATGGAAACCTTTCATCAGCTGATGGATCAGGTAAAACCCTGGTGCTCGCTGGATGCCGGGGATGAGGAAAACGCATCACTCTACAACATCGTGGCCGACAATCAGAATGCCAGCGATGCAACGGCGCAGGAAAAAGATATTCGGCACCTGCTGCGCGAAGCCTTTCGTCAGCTCGATATGCGTGAACAGAAAATTCTTTATCTGTATTACTTTGAAGAACTGCGCCTCAGCGAAATTGCCGAACTGTACGAACTGACCGAAGCGCGCATTTCGCAGATCCGTGCGTTGAGTCTGGTGCGACTGCGTGCCGCGCTCAACTGCATTTCGCGAGAAGATCTGGTGTCTTAAATCATCCGGCGCTGCCGCCGGATTCCGCCTGCGCTGTTTCCTTTTTCTGCACCGTTCCGGGCACTTCTCCTTGGCATCCCGTCTGCTTAAGAATAACGCATGGACCAAAACATACAACTGCTTGGAAAACTGATGGATGCCACGACGCTCCGCCACCGGGTGCTGGCCAACAATCTGGCCAATGCCAACACCCCCGGATTTCTGCGTAAAGACGTCGATTTTTCGTCTGCACTTTCCAAAGCCATGGGCGCCGGATCGGATGCGTTACGCGACACAAAGTTTGATGTAACAGTAGACACCGAAGCGGCCGTGAACGGAACTGGCAACAGTGTTTCTCTGCAGAAAGAACTCGGCGAAATGATGCAAAACAGCCTGCTCTATGATTTTGCTACGGAAATGGCGAGCCGGAAAATGGCCGGGCTTCGCAAAGCGATTACAGCAACCAAATAAGGGGAATCGCAATGTATGGAATATCATTAGCACCGGGAGTGGGAATCAGTGCCAGCGGACTGGATGCAGAAAGCCGGCGCATGGCCGTGATTGCCAATAACGTGGCCAACGCGCAGACCACCCGCGGGGCCGACGGAAAAGTTTTCAGACGCAAAGACGTGGTATTTGAACAGAAGTTGGGCGAGTCGTTTGACGGAAACAGCGAAGGGGAGGGCGTATCGATCGCGAAAATTGTCGCCGACGCCACCCCGGGTCAGCGCATGTACCGTCCGGGACACCCCGATGCGGATGCCGACGGATATCTGGAGATGCCCAACGTGAACGCGGTTCAGGAAATGGTAGATATGATGAGCGCCAGCCGCGCCTTTGAAGCCAACCTGAACGCCATGAAGACCGCCCGAACTATGGCTTCGAAAGCCATTGACATTTTACGCGCAAATTAAGGATCTGACCGGTGAATATCGAACCTCTTTCACTCAGTATGCCATCTATCTCGCCGATCAGTCCTTCCTTAGCGGGCAAAGCCGCGGGCGTACCGGGCGGCGGCAGTTTTGGAGATCTGCTTTCGCAGATGGTCAAAAAAGTTGATGGCATGCAGGGCGAGGCCAATAACTCGATGTCCGAGGTTCTCTCTGGAAAAGAGACCAACATTCATCAGGTGGCGATGAAAGTTCAGGAGGCCGGTGTGGCTTTTGATTTAATGCTCGGAGTCCGTAACCGGCTGATGGAGGCCTACGACGAACTCATGAAGATGCAGATGTAAGGAGTTTTTTTAAATGCCGAACGCGTTAACAACATTATTAGGACAGATGGGGCAGGTGTGGCGCCAGTTTGAAACGGCCCAACGCATGAGTATCATCATGGCGCTGATTGTCGTCTCCGCCGTCATCGGCGGACTCCTCTACTGGAGTGCGCGGCCCGACTACCGCCTCCTCTACAGCAATCTCACACTCGCAGATGCCTCGAAAATGCGCGAGAAACTCGAGGAAGCGAAAATTTCGATCAAGCTGGGCCAGTCGGGTCAGTCGATCTCCGTGCCAGCCGCCGACCTTTACACTGCCCGGCTAATGCTGGCGGCGGACGGTCTTCCGAAGGATTCCTCGACCGGCTTTGAACTGTTTGAAGAACCGAAGTTTGGCCTGACCGATTTCGCGCAGAAGGTCAACTATCAGCGCGCATTGCAGGGCGAACTCGAACGAACTATAGGTGCCATGCAGGGCGTTCGCTCGGCGCGGGTCATGCTGGTGCTGCCGAAAGAAAAGCTCTTTTCAACCGCCAAAGATCGCACGGCTCAGGCCTCGATTTTATTGAACCTCAACGGCGGCGTTGCGCTGAGCGATCTGCAGGTGCAGAGCATCGTGCTATTGGTCGCCGGTGCCGTGCAGAATCTGGATGCCTCACAGGTTGTTGTTACCGACCAGATGGGTCGCATGCTCTCCCGTCCGCATAGCGGCAGCGATTCGATTGAAGCCAGCAACGAACAGCTTGCTGTGCAGGAACATGCTGAAAAACGGCTCGAAGAAAAAGCGCAGACGATTCTCGATCGGGTTCTCGGAACAGGCAATTCCATTGTGCGCGTCAGCCTGATCTTCGACTTTTCCGATATGGAACAACAGGCGCAACTCTATGATGCCGAAAACCGCGTGGCGACGTCCGAGCGGGTTTCCTCTGAAGACAAAATCGACGGGCGTGGCGGCTCCGGCAGCGGTTCTTCCGGGGTGATGGCAAATGTCAGCGTAAATAATCCGTCGAACATGCGTGTGGATGAGAAAAACAGCAACAAGAAAGAAGAATTGCTGACGGAATATGTGGTGCCCTCAACGATCAGTAAAACCAGCCGCAAAGGTGTGCGGATCGAACAGACCACCGTCGCGGTCTGCCTCGCGCAGGGCGCGGAAAAACGCACGGCCGACGAGATCAAGGCGATCAGTCAGCTGATCGCCAATGCCGTGGGGGTTAGTCTGGCGCGTAAAGATTCTATACAAGTGACCGAAATGCTGTTTTTAGCTTCTACGCCCGTGCCGCAGGCCGCCTGGTGGGAGCGGATGCCGTTCCGTCTCGACGATATTTTTAAGGGAGCTGGCGGATTAGTGGTTCTCGGCGCGGTCTTCGGTGTCGCCCGCCGGCTGAAAAACACCATGCTAGCCGGCGTTCCTCAGGTGGATTCCCCGCTAAGTGAAGTAAAGCAGCAGATTCAGGATTATATGCCCGACGACAAACCAAAAGCCTTGCGTGACCAGCTCGCCGTCATTACCGAGTTGGCTCGTGAAAATCCCAAAATGGTAGCGAACTGGATTACGAACACCGTCGGTCGGAATGGATAAAGGATAAGAGTCCGTGGCAGAGAACTCATTAATTAAACAGAATTTGGATCCTGATCAGCGCGTCGCCGTCTTATTGGCCAGCCTGGATGCCGACGTGGCGGCGAAGGTTCTGCAGGAACTTTCTCCGTCGGTCATGAACCGGGCGGTCGATGTGATTCGACGTCTGGGATTAATTCCCGGCAGCGTTCGGCAACAGATGATCAAAGAAAGCCTGTATGAAATCCATACGCTCAGCAGTGCCGTGTACGGCGGCGATGGCGTGGCCGTCGGGCTGCTCGGCAAAGTCGTGGGCGAACAGCGCGCCGTCTCCATGCTCGATTTAGGAAATATGGCGGGCACCCGCTTCGGTGCGCTGGCCATGCGCCGCCCGGAAGAAGTTGCCGGGCTGCTGAAGGCGGAACCCGTTAGTGTAATCGCCATGGTTCTGCATCATCTGCAGGCCCAGCAGGCCTCCGAAATTCTGGCCGTTTTGGAAGATGCACTGCGGCATCGCGTTGTGGTGTATATGGCAACGGTGCAGCTGCCCTCCGCCGAGGTGATTGATCAGGTCGAAAAGCAGTTGACGGAGCGCCTGAGTCCGCTGTCCGGAGAACGAACTGACGATCAGACCCGCATCGATGTCGTTGTCTCTATCATTCAGCGTTCCTCCAGAGCCGTTGCGGACGCCATGCTGCTGGAGCTGGAAAAAAAATCTCCCGAGTTGGCGAATTTTGTGCGCGACCAGCTGTTTGTTTTTGATGACATCGCTCGACTGAACGACATTGCTGTGCGCAAGATTATGCAAGAGCTCGAGCCGGGTGTTCTGTCGATCGCTCTGCGCAAAACCACCGACGAGGTCAAAACCCGTTTTTTCAGTAACATGTCCCGGCGTGCCGCCGATGCGCTGGAAGAAGAAATGGGTTTTGCTGGCAAAATCCCGTTCTCCGACGTTCAGGCGAAACAGAAGATCGTTGTCAAACTGGCCCAGAAACTGGCCACTGCTGGCGAAATAAAAATTGGAATTCAGGAGGAGGAATATGTCTAGCGCAATACGGCTGAGCCGTTCCTCCTTTAAATTTGTGGCGGCATCGCATGCGGCAAAACCCGCCGGAGAAATCCGGGAGTCCGCCGCCGCAAATGCAGAGGCGATCCGGCAGCAGATTCAGTTGGAGTTGGAGCGGGACTATCAGAACCGACTAAACGCGGAAGTTAGTCGGCAGCTCAGCGCGGACCGGGAACGGTTTGCCCGGCTGCTCAGCGAATGCACGGACCGGTTCGACGGCGTCATCCAGTCGCTACGTAACGAAATCCAGACGCAGGTCGTCGATTTTTCCATACAGCTTTCCGAAGTTATTCTCCGTCACGAACTACCGGACAGTGCCATGATCCGCAACCTGATCATAAAAATGCTCGAACCGGTTTCCGATCTGCAGGGTGCCCGCGTGCGCATTAGCAGTGCCGACTGGGCACTGTTCGGCGGAAACGTTCTATCCGAAGAAGACCGGGGCATTCGAAACAGCGTCGAATTTGTCGACGATCCGAAACTCGCAACGGGCGATGTGATTGTGGAAAGTCGCAACGGCATTTTTGATGCGCGGCTGAACGAACGTCTTAAGTTGTTAAAGGAAGCGTTGCATGAGCGCAGCGGTAGAAAAAAAGAACAGCCTTCTGCAAACTGACCGTTTGCTGGACGGACTGAAGGCCGCAACGCTCGCCTGCTCGGAAGGGCGGGTGGTCGAGGTTACCGGCGTGACCGTTCGGTCGATCGGACCGCACGTATCCATCGGCGATCTGGTCTGGATTGAACCGCTGCACGGCGAAGTCCGACGCATACCGTGCGAAGTCGTTGGGTTTCATGACCGCCATGTGATTTCGATGCCTGCCGAACGGCTCGGGCCGGTTCACCCCGGTGCCCGCGTAATTCCCGGCGGGCGCATGAAAGTCAATGTTGGGCGTGCGCTACTTGGGCGGATTGTCGATTATATGGCTCGTCCGATTGACGGCGGGCCGCCGCTGGAAGGATTGCATCCTGTGGATATCGATCGCGAAGCGCCCGCTGCCATGGATCGGCAGCCGCTGTCGGAAGTTTTTGAAACCGGTATTCGTGCGATTGACGGGGTGCTGACGGTGGCCAAGGGCCAGCGCATGGGAATTTTTGCGGGTAGCGGCGTGGGCAAAAGTGTCCTGCTGGGATGTCTGGCGCGCAATGCCGCCTCCAGCATTAACGTCATTGCGCTGATCGGCGAGCGCGGGCGCGAAGTAAAAGATTTTATTGAGAAAAACCTCGGGCCGGAGGGCTTGAAACGCTCGGTCGTGGTGGCGGTCACCTCCGATCAGTCACCGGTCAGCCGCCTGAAAGGGGCCTCGACCGCGATGGCGATTGCCGAATATTTTCGCGATCAGAACGAAGACGTTATGTTGATGATGGACTCGGTCACCCGCTATGCGATGGCGCAGCGCGAAATCGGTCTTGCCGTGGGCGAGCCGCCGACCACGCGCGGCTATCCGCCGAGTGTTTTCGGATTGCTGCCGCAGTCGCTGGAGCGCGCGGGTGCCTCGAAACGGGGCACGATCACCGCGTTCTATACCGTCCTGGTTGAATCTGATGACATGAACGATCCGATTGGTGACAGTGTGCGCGGTATTCTGGACGGGCACATTGTCCTCGCGCGCGATATTGCCGCCATGAATCATTATCCGGCGATTGATATTCCCGTCAGCCTGAGCCGTCTGATGTCGGAAATCGCGAGCCCGGCGCATAAGACGCTCTCGTCAAAACTGCGCTCGTTGCTGGCTACCTATCAGAAAGCCAAGGATCTGGTCAACGTGGGCGCTTACGTGAAGGGCAGTAATCCGCAGATTGACGACGCGCTGGCGCACATCGACGGCATTAACGGATTTCTGCGGCAGGCGCCGCAGGAGGTTGAGCCGTTTGAATCGATGCTGGCCGCGTTGCAGAAGGTGCTGCGATGAAAAAATTCCGCTTCTCCATGCAATATCTGATCGATGTTTGTGCCGCCAAAGAGCAGGCCGCGGAATATGCGCTGGCGGCGGCGACCAAACAACAGATGGATACGGAACGCCGGATTCAGGAACTGAGTCAGCGGCGCGAACAACAGGTCACCGTGCTGGAAAATACGACGGGGCAGATGCCGCGCTCTAAATTTTCAGAAAAAGTGCGCGGGATTAGCCTGATTCAAAGGGATATGGATATGCAGCACGAAATTTTAGAACAGCGGGTTCGGGAGACTGAACAGTGCCGGGCTGCGCTCAAACGGGAAGTCATGGCGCGGCGCATGCTTGAAAAGCTGAGAGAGCGTGAGCAACGGACGTGGAGTGATACCATCCGGCAGGACGAGCAAAAACAAATGGATGAACTGGCCGCAGGGCGCTGGTTCCGGCAGGGAGAACGAGCATGAAATGGGGATGTATTGGGTTGAGTATTCTGGTGGCGGTTCTTTCCGGTGTGCTGATGTTCACCGTTCAGACCGGACATTTACCGTTTCGCACTCCGGCCGAAGCGGCTCCGGTAGTTGCCGCAGAAGTTGCGGTCGTAAATCAATCGATTCGTCTTCAGGGCGGAATGCTCGATGAGCTGGTCACCTCGTTGCAGAAAGAGCGCGAACGCATGGAGGCCGCCCAGCTTCAGTTAAATGAGAGAGAAAAAAATCTGCAGGAGTTGCATGCGTCGTATCTCACGTTGCGCACCATCGTCGAATCGCTGCAGAAAGATTTAGAAACACAGTTGATCAAAGTGGATCAGAGTCAGGCTAAAAATTTTAAAACTCTTTCTAAAGTCTATTCCGGGATGGATCCGGGTTCAGCGGCGCGGGCCCTGAAGAATATGGATGCGGAACGGGTCGCGCTGATTTTAAACCAGATGGACAGTCGTGGCATGGCGGCCATTATGAACAGTGCGGTTTCTTCGGCCGGCGATGGCGGCGAAGCCGTGGCGCAGTGGTCGGAGGCCATTCGCAGATTGAGCAATACGGATGGAGCGACTCCATGACGGGAATTGCAGACTGCCTGATCAAAGAGGATGCGCAGGCTGTATCGGCTAGCGGCAAAAAAGAAACCGCTACGGATGCCGGTCTGTTCGCCGCGTTACTAGGCGGCAAGGTGCTGCTGGACGAGGCAAAAAAAATGCCGTTGCCCTGCGTGACGGATGAACCGAACGGACTGGCACTGGAAACCGGAGCTGAAACGGAAGCTGTCGACTCGCTCCTGATAAGGCCGCTCCCCAGCACAAAAAAACCCGATAAAGCACTCTCCGGACTGAGCGATGCAGAGATTTTTTCTATTGCCTGCCTGAACGTTGAACCGGCGGAACTACCGGAGGAACTACCGAAAAAATTACTTGACCCAGACGCGGAATTGCAGATGACCAAGATGCCGCCCAAAGAGGGCCAAGGTGTAAACGAAACGTTGTTTTCAAAAGAGGCGGCTGCCGGTGGTGCGGCCGAACCGGTTGTCTCCGCAGAGCCGCAGCGGACGGTGCCGTCGGCAGTTGGCGCTCCGCCGGAAAGCAAAGAGCTGTCTGCCGGAAAGACGGCAAACGCCGTTCCGGCCGCCGCTGGGCCAGCGAATAAACCGGCGGTGGATACCGCGTCGGTTGCTCCGGAAGTTGCCACCGCCGCGTCGGCCGCCGGATTGATTCAGACTAAAGATCCGGTCGGCAAACGCACGGAGGTTTCGTCCGCCGGGCAGACGGGGGCGGCGGTTGAATTTGGAGCAAAGATTCCAGCAGGCACTGTTCCTGCGGGATCATCGGCTCAGGAATCTGTCCGGCTGGAGTCGGCCGCCAAAGCAGGCACTCCAGAGAGCGTGCCGATAACGGACGCAGCGTTTGTGCGCCTGCTTGCTGAGTCGGTTGAGAAACCGGATGCGGAGCGCCGACGCAGTTCGCGCACTTCGATGGATCTGGTTGCCGGACGTCAAGCCGCGGTGCCCGAGACGGGCCGGACTGCGCAGTTTTCCCCGGCGCACGCTGGCGCGGTGGCCGCGCAGGCGAGCGACAGCCGGGCCGCCGATTTGCAGAAGCTGATTGATACGTTCGACCGGCACATGCTGTCGATGGTGAAGCAGGGCGAGAAGACGACACGTGTGACGCTGGATTCACGGGAGATGGGTCGTCTGACGGTGGTGTGCCGCGAAGAGACATCAGGGCTGAAGATTGAAATTCAGGCGCAGAGCGCGGCGGTGCAGGCTGCGCTGCAGCGGCATGAACCGGCCCTGCGCCAGCTACTGCAGTTGCACGGATCGGCGGTCGGGAAATTTGATGTAACCTGCGGCGACGGGCGCGGTGCAGATCCGCGCCGGTTCAGCCGGGAACGAAATATTTTCGGAGAGGCTCTGGATGGCGGCATTGAGCCTGCTTATTCAGTCGTGAGCGAGGTTGAACCCTCGGTGGCAAGGGCCTCCGCCCATGCGGTTTCTATTTTTGCTTAAGGAGAAATGTGATGGTTATAAACGGAATATCTTCCTCATCTGACGAACCGAAGCTTGCGACGGCCGCCCCTGGCGGCGAGATGGGCAAAGAAGCGTTCATGCAGATGCTGATTACGCAGATGCGGAATCAGGATCCGATGAATCCGATGGATAATTCCGCCATGATCGCACAGTTGGCGCAGTTCAGTTCTTTGGAGCAGATGCAGCGGCTGAATGGTCAGTTTGAAGCGTTCCAGCAAAGCACGACGTCGGCGTTGTCGATGATGACGGCGGGCAAGCCGGTGGTGCTGGAGCTGACGGACGGCTCGGAAGTTAGCGGAGTACTTGAGAAGGTGCAGTGGAATGCTGGCGAGACGCAGTTTGTGATTAACGGGACGGCCTATTCGGCCGGTGCGGTGCGCAGTCTGCGGGCAGAGACTGTGGCTCCGGAAGGTGCGGCAAACGAATTAGGAGTAAAAAATGATTAATAGTATATGGAGCGGAATATCAGGATTGCAGGCCCATCAGGCCACGATGGATGTTATTGGTAATGATATCGCCAATGTGAACACCATTGCGTTTAAGCAGAGCAACGTGTCGTTTAAAGACGCGCTCTATAAATCGGTCGGCGACCAGCAGGTCGGACTCGGTGCCTCCATCGGTAAAATCACGCAGGATTTCAGCGGCGGCATGCTCAGAGCCACCGGCGTGCGCACCAATATGGCGATTTCCGGCGATGGATTTTTTGTGATGAAAGATGCCTCGGGAACTAACACGACCTATTCCCGCGCAGGAGATTTCGAACTCAGCTATGACGCGACCGCGGACACCGTGCGGCTGATGAGTGGCGAAGGCCGCTATCTATACGGTACCGCCGGCGGCACGGGAGGCAGTGCCACGAAGATGATCGAACTGCCTACAGATATTCAGGATATGATGGTTTCGCGTGACGGAGTTATCTCTTATATCGATGGAGCAGGCAACCTCGTTGAAGATGCGTACACTTTGGATCTGGCCACCTTCCCCGGCCAAGGCGCGCTCAAGCAGCTCGGAAGCAATCAGTATGCGGAGACTACGGAATCCGGCGGGCCGAATTTCACCGCGTCGAACACTCAGGTGGTGCAGGGCTATTTGGAAAACTCGAATGTTGACCTCGCGAGCGAGTTCACGGAAATGATCATGGCGGAACGTGGGTTTCAGGCCAACGCACGCACGGTGACTACCTCGGACTCCATTTTGCAGGAACTACTGAATCTCAAACGGTAACAGATAGGAACGTGTAGTGATTAAAGTCAAAGATCTTCGCGGAAACGAATTCATCATCAACGCCGATCTGATTGAAAAGATTGAAAACAATCCGGACACACAGGTGGTGATGACCAATTCGCACCGCTATTACGTTCAAAACACGCAGGATGAGCTGGCGGAAATGGTGATCAGCTATCACGGGGCATGCCGCGCAGCCTGCGCTGTTTTTTTGCAGAAACGGAAAGAATAGACTATGGATACTGGAAGCATAGTGGGTGCAGTGATGGGATGGTTGATCGTCATTATCGCCATCGGCATGGGGGGCGGTAAGGGTTTTTTTGATGTTCCGTCGGTTCTGATTACGTTCGGTGGCGCGATTGCGGCAACGCTTATTCACTACCCGTTACCGCATGTCATGGCGGTGATGAGGGTGGCCAGAAAAACCTTGTTCAAACACGAACAGGATAACCTTAAAGTATTTACGCAACTCACGGACTACGCGGTACGTGCGCGACGCGACGGACTACTGGCGCTGGAAGATGACATCGAAAAAATTACCGATCCCTTCATGAAGAAAGGGTTTCAGCTGGCGGTGGACGGTAGCACGACGGAAGTGCTTCGCTCCGTTCTGGAAGATGATCTATTATCCATGAAGGAACGTCATTTGGTCGGGCAAGGAATTTTTAAAGCGCTGGGCAGTTATGCGCCCGCGTTCGGAATGATCGGTACGCTGGTCGGTCTGGTGGCCATGCTTCAAAACATGTCGGATCCGAAGGCTCTTGGGGGCGGGATGGCGGTCGCTTTGCTGACCACGTTATACGGTGCTTTGGTTGCGAACATTGTTGCGCTGCCGACGGCTGGGAAACTGGAGCAGCGTTCACAGGAAGAGGTCGCTCTGAAAACCATGGTGGTTGAGGGAATTGTCGCCATTCAGGAAGGGCACAGCCCCCGGGTCGTGGCCGAAAAACTCAAATCATTTCTTTCTCCGATGGTACGCGATAAAATTAAAGTCTGATGCATGAAACGAACAGTGAGAGAACCGGCGCAGGAAGGGTGTCCGCTTTGGGTCGTAACCTTCGGCGATACCATGTCGTTGCTCGTTACGTTTTTCGTGTTGCTGGTCTCTTTTGCTGACTTCGAAGAAAGTGCATTGCTGAATGTGCTGGGGAGTCTGAAAGGGGGGTTTCGGGCCATTCCTGCTCTGGGGGCGACGGCTGTGGCCACAGTCCATGACGAGACGTCTCGGGATGAGGAGAACGATCTTGCCGCTGCCATTTCCATGGCGGCGAATGTGCCCTTCACGAAAGAAGATGAGTCGGATCAGACCTCCCGGAAGATCCCGTCGAGTTCGGCCGACTATTATTTTTACTTGCTGAACAACGGCGTATCGCTCGTCATCAAAATGGATGCGATTTTCGAACCAGGTACCGCTACGTTGAATGAATCCAACCGGGATGTCTGGCGCGTAGCGGCTGAATTGATGCGCTCGGTCAGAAACGAAGTCCGGGTAGAAGCCGTTTTGACGCAGGATGCTCAGGTGCGTTCCGGAACTTTTACGACACCGTGGGGTCTGGGTATTGAGCAGGCGATGGAGGTTCAGCGCTATCTGGTGGAAGAATGCCACGGCCGCCGTGCGCAGATCAGCACCGCCGTCCGGGTGATTCATTCCTCCGCGGCGACCGCTGGCAGCCGAGCCTCCATCATTATCCGGTATATTGGATTTACCGACTTGCAGATGAAAAATATTCCGGAAAGCATTATGCGCAGAGAGTGGAACGCGCCGGGGAAGAGCGATGGCTAAGAGAGAAGTCAAAAAGCCCAAAGAAGAGTTAGCACCGGCATATTTTACACAATATTCCTCGCTGTGGTGCATTATGCTGGGTTTTTTCGTCATGCTACTCAGTCTAGGTAATACACAGACGGGGCCCGGTACGGCTGGGGTGGGGGATGTCCGGGATGCTTTTCGCGGGGTTGGTGGATTAGGCATGCTACCCTTTTCAAAAAACTCTCTGTTTTGGAAAGGTAATAGTAGCGGGAATTCATTCCGGATCAGACGTAGTGCTGAACCTGATGAATATAAGGTTGACGGCTATATTCGCAGTATGTTTTCCCAGAAGGGGCTTTCCAATATTTCGATCGGTGTGATTCAGGAGGATTCGGGCGCGACTAAAGTCGTGCTGAGCGTGCCCGTCACCTATCGCGACGACATGCATCTGGCTCCGGAGTCGGTGGAGCTTCTTGAAGTCCTGAGCGAAGTCATCTTTAATTTGTCGAACCACGAGTTCGAAATCATGGCGCTTTATCAGGACGATACGAATCCGGCAAATGGTCAGAAGCGCGCCATGCTGCGCGCTGCCGTCGTCGCGCGATTTTTAACCGAGGTCTGCGCGCTGCCGACGGAGCACGTACGTGCTGTCGGATATTCCGGCACTCACTTTTTAAGACAGTATGGCATCGAGGATGTTAAAGGGAAGGTACTGATCAGTATTCAGTAAATATCCGGGGTTTCACCCGGCCGTGGCATCACGGGTGAAGGAGACAGATATGGCAGATGAAAAAGAAAATGCACAGGAACTGACCGACGACGAGCTGAAACCCAAAGGAAAAAAAGGTCTTAACGGAATTGTCATCATCGTAATGAGTCTTGTGCTCATCGGCGGCGGCGTTGGTGCTGGACTACTTTTCGGCAAAAAAGCGCGCCCTGCGAACGAGGCCAGTAAAGTGCCGGAGAAGATCGTGATTGTCGCCATTAGCGATATCTATGTGAACATCGCTGGAACCAAGGCCACCCGCATACTCAAGATCACGCCGGTTCTGATGCTGAGCGCCGAAAAGCTTATTCCCGAAATTGAAGCGCGCCGCCCGCTCATCCGCGACCTGATTTCTGAGGCCGCCTGCCGTATGACCATTGATGAACTTGACGGGCAGAACGGCCGCGGCATTCTCAAACGCGAAATTAAAAACAAAATCAACATTCTATTGCGCGGCCAGCTAGCTGGTGCTGTGCAAGATGTCTATTTTTCCGACTTCTTAATTCAGTAAAACCGTGAGCACAAAAAAAACATCTTTATCGGCGGAGGAACTCGTCGCACTACGCGCAGTAACCCGGACCGACGAGCCCGCCGAGGCACCCGGGGAACGCGCCGCCAGCGTCAAAGTCATCAGCTACAACTTTCGCCAACCGGGACAGCTCTCGGTCACACAGCTGCGCGCGCTGAAAGTTGTGCATGAATATTTTTCGAAACGGCTGGCCGAAACGCAGGCCGGTCTACCGGTCGGTGTCGTACTGAATCTGCTATCGGTCGATACCGTTTCCTATAACCATTTCATCGGCTCCGTAAAAAATCCCTGTTTTCTGGCGCAGATCGCCACGCGGTTCGAACTGCCGGTTCTGCTCGATCTTGACCTGCCGATGGCGCGCCTGCTGGCCGTCCGCCTGCTCGGCGACACGGGAGACATCGAAGAAAACAGCGGCCCGTTGACTGCGGTTGAACAATCCCTTGCCGCCAGCTGGATCCGCCGGGTTCTGCCGTTTCTTTCCGAGGCGTGGGCGCTTTCCACCGCGGTTGACTTCAGTCTGAAAGGCATTGAAAACGATCCCCGTTTTGTACAGGTCATGTCAGATGAAGATCCGGTTGTTGTGATGGCGTTCAGCCTGCAGGTCGGAACCGCGCAGGGCGAATTCATCCTGTGTTACCCGTTAGAACCCTTGCAGGAACTGCTCGAGGGCATGAGCCGGCGTATGCTGGGTGCAGACGAAGCGCAGGACGACACCGCTGGAAACAGCGGCCGCCTGCTGGCCTCGTTTAAACGGGTTCCCTTCGAACTGCGCGCAGAACTGGGAACCAGCTCTGTCCAGACCGGTCAGCTCGCCCGGTTGAAAGTTGGCGATGTCCTCTGTCTGGAACGCAACCGCTGTGAACCGCTGGATCTTTATCTGGGAACGCGCAAGGTGTTCAATGCCGTACTGGGACGCAAAGGCGACCGGCTCGCAGTGCAGGTTAGCGGGCGCTGTCCGGAAAGTGAATGAAGCAGGAGACTTTACATGAGTGATGAAATACAGACTGAAAACACACAAGCATCCGGACAGGTCACCGTCAACCCGATCGGTCCCGATCCGTTGAGCGAATCACCCGGCGGCATAACCCAGGTTTCCGAAGAAATGAACTTAGACATGATCATGGATATTCCGGTCGACGTACACGTCGAAATCGGCCGCACCAGTCTGCCGGTGCGCGACTTTTTAAAACTCGGCGTCGGCTCCGTGCTTCAGCTCGACCGCATGGTCGGCGAATCGGCCGACCTGATCATCAACGGCAAGCTCATTGGTCGCGGAGATATTGTTGTCGTCGACGAAGCCTTCGGCGTTCGCATCACCTCGCTCGTCGCGGAAAAAGAACTGCTTTCCAGCTGCTGAAGCCGCCGTGATCCGTTGTGCCGCAAGGGGTTTTTCCAATCATTGGAAAAACCCCTTGCGTTTTTATTTTGCATCCGGAGTTGTCCGAAATCTCATGCTTATCGAGCCTGTGCCATCGGCTTATTCTATTCGTTTTTAAAATAGAAACGCCGTTTCTTCTGATTTTAATCGTTTACATGTTTTGGGAAATCTCTATCTTTCAAAACAAGTAACGCGATTTCTATGAAAACAACCTTGAAAAATTTAGCAACGATTCAGAGCGGTCACCCGTTCTCTCGGCGTATTGAAGCGGCGGAAAACGGCGCGGTGTCTGTAATCCAAATGAAGGATCTGCCGAACGAACTCCACTTGACCTCTGCATCGCCTGTTCGGGTAGACTCAAAGAAAATAAAAAACCGCTACCTGCTGAAAACGGATGATCTTATCTTTCGCGCCCGGGGCCAGACAAACACCTGCATCATCTTAAAGGCCAACTTCGGCATGGCCGTAGCCACCGCCCCCCTGATGACCCTGCGCGTCACCTCTGAAAACGTTCTGCCCGATTATCTTTGCTGGTGGATCAATCAGTCTATCGCTCAAATCCATTTTGAGCGTCATGCAAAAGGCACGTCGGTTCGCATGATCAGCCGCGAAGCGTTGGAAAGCTTAGAGATTAACCTTCCGCCCATCGCCGTCCAAAGGCAGATTGTCGAACTGGCGCTCCTCGGAGAACACGAACAGAAATTGCTTTCTCAACTTGCAGCGGCGCAGAAAAAGAAATTGCACAGCATTTTAATAAAAATAGCGACGGAGAAAAAATGAGTTCTAAAATTGACCAGAAAGACATCAACAATGCCGCGTGGGCGGCGTGCGACACCTTCCGCGGCGCGGTCGATCCATCACAGTATAAGGACTACATCCTCGTGATGCTGTTCCTGAAATATATTTCCGATGTTTGGAAAGACCACTACGAGGAATACCGCAAGCAGTATGGTGACGACGACACCCGCATCCGCCGCAAGCTGGAGCGCGAACGGTTTGTGCTGCCCTTTGCCGAACTCAAAGACCACGAAACTGGCAAAGTGGAAGATCGTTTTCTGGCCGATTACTACAGTCTCTATGAGCGGCGCAGCGTGGCTAACATCGGCGAACTGATCAATATCGTGCTGGATGCGATTGAAGAGGCCAACAAAGCCAAGCTCGATGGGGTTTTCCGTAATATCGACTTCAACAGTGAATCCAACTTGGGGAAAACCAAAGACCGCAACCGGCGGTTGAAAATAATGCTGGAGGATTTCAATAAACCGCAGCTCGACATGAGCCCGCGCCGGGTTTCCGAAGACGTCATCGGCCATACCTACCTTTATTTAATTGAACGCTTCGCCACCGATGCCGGCAAAAAAGCAGGCGAGTTCTACACGCCATTTCAGGTCTCGCAACTGGTCGCCCGACTGGCGCAACCGAAACCGGGTGATCGTATCTGCGACCCGGCCTGCGGATCAGCCACACTTTTAATTGAGGCAGCCCGCGTCGTGGGCGACCGCAACTTCGCTCTGTTCGGCATGGAAGTGAACGGCGCCACCTGGGCGCTGGCGCGAATGAATATGTTCCTGCACAGCTTCGACAGCGCCCGCATCGAATGGTGCAACACGCTCACATCACCCGCACTGGTCGAAAACGACCGGCTAATGAAATTCAACGTCGTTGTCGCGAATCCCCCGTTTTCCCTTGATAAATGGGGAGCGGAAGAAGCGGACAGTGACCGCTACAACCGTTTCTGGCGCGGCGTTCCGCCGAAGAGCAAAGGCGACTACGCCTTCATCAGTCACATGATTGAATCGGCACTGGAAAAAGAAGGCCGCGTCGCCGTCGTGGTTCCGCACGGCGTTCTGTTCCGCGGTGCGGCGGAAGGGCGTATCCGGCAGGCCCTGATTGAAGAAAACCTGCTTGATGCTGTCATTGGATTGCCCGGGAACATCTTCAAGACCACCTCGATCCCCGTCGCCATTCTGGTGTTTGATCGCAGCCGTGAAAAAGGCGGGAAAAACGAAGGTCGTAAAGAGGTGCTGTTTATCGATGCCAGTAGCGACTACGTACCGGGCAAAAACCAGAACACACTGAGCAAAGAGCATATCGAGCGGATTCTAACCACCTATCGCGCCCGCCAAGCGGTCGAAAAATACGCGCATGTGGCGGCCATCAAGGAAATCAAAGAAAACGACTTCAACCTCAACATTCCGCGCTATGTGGACACCTTTGAGGAAGAAGGCGAAATCGACATCGATGCCGTGCAGGAAGAGATCGACGACCTCGAAAAAGAGCTGACCGATATTCATGCGCAGATGACGGAAAAGCTGAAAGCGATCCAGAGAGGGTAACCGCAGGGAGTTTTTAGCCGCGAAAGAGCGCATAGATCCAAAAAGAAGAGCAGTCATGGCGAAAAATGAAATAGAAAAACGGCATTACCAGACATTTGAAGAAACCAAGCAGGTCAATGACTTTAAACAGGAGTTTTGGTCGGCTCGT
>JBBQSL010000023.1:0-29210 GCA_038213895.1 Kiritimatiellales bacterium
TGCTGAAAATCTACTCGCCATCGACGTGATCCCAACTGGCTGGATCGGTCTGAGCGGTGAAAACCGTTGTGTCGGTTGCTATTTTCTCGATAAAGCCTCCGGCGAAATTCTTGCCGTGCGCTCGCCGGTCACGATTCTCGCGACCGGTGGTCTGGGCAAGGCGTACCTTTATACCAGTAATCCTGACGTTGCTACCGGCGATGGCGTGGCGATGGCTTGGCGTGCTGGTCTGCCGATCCGCGACATGGAGATGATTCAGTTTCATCCGACCTGTCTTTATCATCCAGACGCAAAAACTTTCCTTATTTCCGAAGCGGTGCGTGGCGAAGGGGCTCGACTGATTGACCGGCGCGGGCACGAATTTGTTTACGACTTCGATGAACGCGGACCGCTGGCACCGCGCGACATCACCGCGCGAGCCATCGACTCGGTGATGAAAAAATACGGCGATCCGTTCGTCTATTTGGATATTTCACATCGCGACGCAGAGTTTATTCAGCAGCGTTTTCCGACGCTTTATAAAGCCTGTCTGAAGTACGGCTTCGATATGGCTCGCGCACCCGTGCCGGTAGTTCCCGCTGCGCATTATTCCTGCGGCGGCGTGGTCGCTGACGTCAACGGACGCACCGCCATGCCGGGGCTTTATGCCATCGGCGAAGTTGCCAGCACCGGCTTGCACGGCGCGAACCGACTCGCCAGTAACTCGTTGCTTGAAGCACTGGTCTGCGGGCATCGTTGCGCGGAAGAGGCTTCCAAGGTTTGGCCTGCCCGCCGAAGCTCGAAGAGCGAAGGAGGGAAGAATAATTCGGTCGCAACGATTACGATTCCACGTTGGGAGTGCGGCGATGCGGTTTCCAGTAATGAAGAGGTTGTCGTGGCGCATGATTGGAATGAAGTGCGTTCGGTGATGTGGGATTATGTTGGGATTGTCCGCTCCGACCGTCGACTGGCGCGAGCGCGGCGGCGCATTCGCACCATCCGCGAGGAAATCCGTAGTTATTATAAAGAATATCTTGTTACCGCCGACTTGATTGAACTGCGCAACCTCGCCGCCGTCGCCGAACTGATTGTTCGTTCCGCCCAGCGGCGTAAAGAAAGCCGTGGCCTTCATTATAACGAAGACTGGCCGGACACTGACGCGCATGCGCGACATACCGTCATTCAGGATCGTCCCGGCGGCCCGCTGGACGTGGACTAAAACATTACGCCCAACTTCTGTGCAATCTGTTTTTGGCTGACCGCCATGGGAACTCCGTGGAATATTGGAATATTGGAATGCTGGAATACTGGAATGCTGGAGTGTTGAAGAGGCAGAATGCTTCCAAATATTATTCCACCATTCCACCATTCCATTCTTCCACTATCCATTGTTCCGTTATTCCATCACTCCAATCTCCTTCCTCCTCAAACAATTGAGACAGTGGTTTGACGCATAAAAAAATAAAATTTTCGCTTGTCTAATAATTATGAATACGATTTCATTAAGCGATCGAAACTGATAAGGAGAAACAATGGACTATGTTGAACAACTGAAAGTATTACCGAAAAAGCATGACTACTTTATAGGTTTCGACAGCGACGGCTGCGTGTTCGACTCGATGGAGTTAAAGCACAAGGAATGTTTCTGTCCGGCGGTTATTAAGCACATGGGCTGTCAGTCCGTGAGCAAAGCCGCCCGTGAAGTTTGGGACTTCGTTAACCTGTACAGCAAAACCCGTGGCTGCAACCGCTTCATCGCGATCCAGCATTTTCGCGACTTGTTGCGCGAACGTAAAGATGTTCAGGCGCGTAATTTTCATGTGCCGGAACTGAAAGATCTGGATGCGTGGGTTAAGCGGGAAACCAAGCTCGGCAATCCGGCCTTGAAGGCCGAGGTTGAAAAAACCGGCAATAAAGAACTTAAGCAGATGCTGGATTGGAGTATGGAAGTCAATGCGCGCGTTGCCGATATGGTTTTGGGTGTGGGGTCGTTCCCGTTTGTGATGGACGTGCTGAAGCGGGGGCACGAAATGGCTGACATGATCGTGGTTTCCCAAACGCCGCTCGAAGCACTGGTGCGCGAGTGGGAAGAAAACGGAATGACGCATTATGTCAATCTGATCGCCGGTCAGGAGCATGGCACCAAATCTGAGCACATTCATTTTGCCACCGCAGGTAAAGGATATGCTGTCGATAAAATTCTGAAGGTCGGGGATGCGCTCGGAGATTATAAGGCGGCCAAGGATAACAACGCATTTTTCTATCCGATTGTGCCGGGTAAGGAAGAGGCTTCATGGGAACGACTGGCCAAAGAAGGGTTGCAGAAGTTTTTTGACGGGACTTTTGCCGGAGACTATCAGAAGAAGTTATTGGAAGAATTTGATGCGGCGCTTCCGGAAAAGCCGCACTGGAATTGATCATTAAAAAAGGGACAACGATGAAAGCAGATATCGGAATGATCGGCATGGGCGTGATGGGCTCCAATCTCGCCCGTAACATGGTTTCAAAAGGATTTACGGTTTCGTGCTATGACTGGAACGAAACGCTGCGGAAAAACTTTGCCGCGAAATACAAAGAGGGCTTTGTTCATGCCGTCAGCCTGAAAGAGTTTGTTGAATCGATCGAGCGTCCACGCAAGATCATGATGATGATTAAAGCCGGCGTGCCGGTGGACTCGGTGATTAACGAACTTTTGCCGCTGCTGGATCCGGGGGATGTCTTGATCGACGGCGGCAACTCGGAATGGGAAGACACCGAACGCCGCATTGCACTTTGCGAGAAGAACGGACTTCTATTTGTCGGCAGCGGCGTTTCCGGCGGCGAAGAGGGCGCCTTAAACAGTCCCGCGCTCATGCCCGGCGGATCGAAAGGTGCCTGGGAACTGATCAGGCCGGTTTTTGAAGCGATTGCGGCCCGCACTCCCGAGGGCGATGTTTGCGTTGACTGGATCGGCGCGGGGGGCGCCGGACATTTTGTAAAAATGGTTCACAACGGCATCGAGTATGGCGACATGCAGATGATCTGTGAAACCTATCAGGTGATGCGCGGTGGCCTCGGCATGTCGAACATCGCCATGTCTGAAGTGTTCGGCCGCTGGAACAAAGGGAAGCTCGACTCTTATTTGATCGAAATCACCCGCGACATCCTCGCTTTTGAAACCGAGGATGGCGAACAGACCGTGGATATGATTCTCGATACCGCGGGACAAAAAGGAACTGGTAAGTGGAGGTTGATGGCGGTGCTGGATGCCGGTGAACCGCTCCCGCTGATCGGCGAGGCGGTTTTCGCCCGCGGCCTTTCGGCTCTCAAGGATGATCGTGAAAAAGCCTCGAAACTGCTGGCAGATCCCAAGTTGGGTATTGATGTGGATCATTTGGAATCTCGATTTGGCGCGGCTGGCGCAACTCTGGCGCGGCGGGTGCATCATCCGTTCGACCCTGCTGCGAACCATCAAAGAGGCCTTTCAGCGCGATCCGGATATTTCAAACCTACTGCTCGATCCGCTCGTTGCAGAAACGGTGAGCGAGGTGCAGGTGCATTGGCGCAATGCGGTGACCTGCATGACGCGTGCGGGCATTGCCTCACCGGCGATGAGCTCGGCCCTGTCGTATTATGACGGCTTTCGCACTACGCGCGGTTCCGCCAACCTGCTTCAGACCCAGCGCGACTATTTTGACGCACACACTTACGAACGAATCGACAAGCTGCGGAGCGAGTTTTTCCACACGCAATGGAATTAGAAACAAGGATCATAAAAAATGGGGCGAATCCCCTTGATCAGGATTTTTTTTCCGGTAGGCTAATAATTATGAATAAAATGGGCGGGCATTCTTAGGCGGTAGCTCGAACGGCCTTTTTAAAAAGAGTGCGAGTATCAGCGAAAAGAAATAAAGGAGAGTTTATGCTGACAATATATGACTACGTAGTAATCGGTTTTTTCTTATTGTTTATGCTATCGATGGGGCCAATTTTTAAACACTTCAGCAAGAATGACAGCGATTATTTTTGCGGCGGGGCGAAGATGCTCTGGTGGATGGTTGGGGCCTCGGCTTTTATGTCGCAGTTCAGTGCGTGGACGTTCACGGGTGCGGCGAGCAAGGCGTACCAGGACGGAACCCTGGTGATGATCATTTTCTTCGCCAATGCGCTCGGATTTTTCGTTAATTACCTCTGGTTCGCGCCGTGGTTCCGGCAGATGCGTCTGGTGACGGCTATTGAGTCGGTTCGTGAGCGGTTTGGTCCAGTGAACGAACAGATATTTACTTGGCTTCAGGTTCCGATGAGTCTGGTGTATTCGGCACTCTGGCTGAATGGGTTGGTGATTTTTGCTTCGGCGGTGTTCGGGCTGAATATCACGAGCACAACCTGGCTGGTCGGGATTGTTGTGCTAGTCCTGTCTGTTTCTGGAGGAGCCTGGGCGGTTGTGGCCAGTAATTTTGTGATGATGTTGATTCTGATGACGGTTTCTATTGTTGTGCCAGTGCTGGTGTTGCTGCATCCGGATATCGGCGGGCTTACCGGATTGATTTCTAAGATGCCGAGCCATCACTTCAATTGGACGGAGGCGGCGCGTCCGCAGATTATTTATTTTTGGATTATTGCGACCGTTATGAAACAGACTCTCCAACTGAACAACATGCAGGAAGCCTATCGGTATCTCGGTGTGAAAGATGGCCGTCAAGCCAGCAAAGCGGCGTTGATGGCGAGTATCTTGATGCTGGTGGGTCCAGTGCTGTGGTTTATTCCGCCAATGGCCGCACGGGTATTTTCTCCGGATATCGCGGCACAGTTTCCAGCACTGAAACATGCGACTGAGGCTGCGTATATTGTCGCAGCGCAGATGGTGCTGCCGATTGGAATGATGGGGCTGCTGGTGTGCGGATTGTTTTCGGCGACCATTTCGTCGATGGACGCTGGCCTGAATCGGAACGCCGGGATTTTTGTCCGTAGTTTTTACCAGCGGGTTGTTAAATCACCCTCGCCGCGGCATTTACTGCTGGCGGGTCGTGTGGTTTCGGCGATCTTTGGCGCACTGATTATTTTGATCGCCCTCTATATCAGCAGTCTGGAAACCATGGATTTGTTTAACATCATGCTCCTGTTTAGCGGATTGATCGCCCTGCCGTTCTCGATGCCGTTGATTCTGGGCGTTGTCATCAAGAAAACGCCGGCGTGGTCTGGCTGGAGTACAGTGCTGATCGGTTTTATTGCCTCCTATTCTCTGAACAAGTTTGTGGATCCTGTCTGGTTCGGGAAAGTGTTCGGTTTTAGCGGCGATCTGAGTGCGAGAGAGAAACTGGACTATTATTACTTTTTCGGAATTTTCGCGAACGTACTGATCTGTACCGCCTGGTTTATGTTCTCGAAGCTCTTTTACAACAAAACCCCGGTAGCGTTTCAGTCCCGGCTGGATCGGTTTTTCACGCTCATGCACACGCCGATTGACTTCCAGAAAGAAGTGGGTGTCGGCAATGACCGCGCCCAGTCAAAGATGTTGGCCATTCTCAGTTTCGTCTTCGGCGGATTTATTCTGCTACTGGCGTTTATTCCCAATCCGTTGATTGGCCGGGTTTGCTTTGTATTTTGCGGTGGAGTGATTGCCGGCGTTGGAGCCTTGTTGCTCCGGCCAGGCAAAGAGAAACGTCTGAATTAAATCGCAGATTGGTAAATGAAGGTTTTGGCTTAACTTAAAACGGAGGTAGAGAATGAAAGTTGGATCTGACTTGAAACGAATCGCTTACAAAGGGGTGGTAGTTTGCGCCTGTTTTTTTGGCCTTACCGGTGCGGCGGGTGCTGCCGGCGCGGATAAAATTCCTCCCACGATTCTGATGGACGGCCGCATTCTGGCGAAAAGCAAACAGCGCATTCAGGGTGGCGACGCGGCCTTGAAGCCCGCATTCGACCAACTCGTCAAGGAGGCCAATAAAGCACTGAACGTTGGGCCGTTTTCTGTGATGAACAAGACCAAGATCCCGCCCAGCGGGGATAAGCATGATTATGCCAGTTATGCGCGGTACTGGTGGCCCGATCCGAAAAAGCCGGACGGTCTGCCCTATATCCACCGCGACGGAGAAACTAATCCAAAGAGCCAGGGGTCTGCGGAATCCGACCGTCGCCAGATGGATATGATGGTCGACGGCGTAGAAACACTGGGGCTGGCCTATTATTTGACCGGCAATGAAAAGTACGCCGAAAAGGCGGCCCAACTGCTTCGGGTCTGGTTCTTAGACCCGGAAACCCGCATGAACCCCAATTTGAATTATTCGCAGGGGATTCCCGGCAAAGAGCCCGGCAACAAATCGGGAGTGATTGATAGCCGGATCATGATCCGGGCTTTGGATGGGGCGCTTCTGATTTACGATTCCACCGCGCTGAGTGCTTCTGATCAGGCCGCCCTGCGGGCATGGGCCGGCCAATTTCTGGACTGGCTTCAAACCGGCGATATCGCCCGGCAGGAGTGGGCCACAAGCAATAATCACGGAACCTTTTTTGATGTGCAGGCCATGTATTTTGCTCTCTTCTCCGGTAAACCTGCAGTAGCCATAGAGGTGGCGGAGACGGCGATCAAAAAGCGGATCCTAGCGCAGATTCAGCCGGACGGAACCATGCCCGAAGAGCTGGACCGCACCCGTTCCCTCCACTACAGCATCTTTAACCTGCAGGCATTTTTTGAGCTCGCTCGTCTGGCCGAACAAACCGACGTGGATCTTTGGCATGCCGCTGATTCGCGCATCAAGGCAGCGCTGAATTTTCTCGCACCTTATGCCGACCCAGCCCGCCCCTGGCCGCAGAAGGACGTCATAGCCGCAAACCGGGCGGATATCCTTTGGCCACTCCTCTACGCCGCCGAAAAATATAAAGATGATTCCTACAGACAAACGGTCGAAAAACTCCCCGCCGCCGACAGGGAAGGCCTTCTCGGAAATCTGGTTTTTCCGCTGATGCGCTAATAACTCTGAACGAAGGATTTCTCAAAGCGATTTAATGAACATGACTTGACGGTATATGTACGCAGGTGAAACTATACTAACAGATTATCGAATAGAGGCCATCTACCTGCCGAATGAAAGGTAATTTTTATGAATAAAATCAAACTGATTATAATGGTACTATTTCTGTCGGCCCTTTCGGGATATTCCGCCACATTGCTGGATTTGAATTTCGAAAGCGATACGCTTGGCGCGCAACCGACTAGTCCGGGCCAGGCACCCAGTCCAGCAGTCAATACTTCAGTTAACTTTATTACGGTGATCGGCAGTCCTACGAATACAGCCGGAACAGGCAAAGGAGTTGAGCTTGTGGACGAGAGCGCATCCATCGGAACCCGATTGGAATATGAGCTTTCCAGCCCGCAGTCCGCGATCCGGTTTGACTTTTCTTTTTCTCCGTTAAAAACAGATGGGTCGGGCGCTAATTACTTCAATGGGGCTGTGGCGATTGTCGGCGGCTCGACTGGTTCTTCCGCCAATCGTTTTTGCGCCCTGCGTCTTTATGAAAACGGCACGGTACGCTTTAACGGAGGTAACCCCGCAGGTTCGGTTGGCGCGGCCATGCCTGTCGCCTTAGGAAGCCTGTACAAGGTGAGTATGTTCCTGAATGATGGCGTTGCGGCTGTTACATATATCGATCCCAACGGTGTCGATGGAAACGTTCTGTCGGCGGACTTCGCCGACTTTTGGCTGGACGGTGTAAAAATTGGCAGTGGTGCGCTGCTTGGTGGCGGAGCCGGTATCAGTGCTGGCACGAACGGCCTCGGCAGGGTTGGTTTCGGGTCGACCACCGCGGCAATCCAGCTCAGGTACGCGATCGACGATTTAAAGGTCTCGCAAATTCTGCCGCCTGCAGCGACTGGCTCCCTTTCGCTGTTTTTTGTGGGAGAATAAGCAGAAGCATTTTCTAAAAACTGTAGTTGCGGAAGGTTTAATACAATCCGAATGATGGATCTATGGAATGAGCGTCGATTGTTGCAGTAAGCAAATCTTTCGCAAAGGAATTTTGGTGGCGGGGATCTCCGCGGAGAAAATCCCCGCAACACCTAAAATTCCACCGACTCTCTTGATGAACAGGCGTATGCTGGCCGACAGCAAACAGCGTCTTCAAGAGGGTGATGCGGCATTGAAACTCGCATTCGATAAACTGATCGATGAGGCTGGAAAAGTACTCGCCGCCGGAACCTATTCGGTGATGAACAAAACAACGACTCCTCCCAGCGGCGATAAGCATGATTATACGAGTCTGGCACGCTACTGGTGGCCGGATCCGACCCGGCCCGACGGGTTTCCCTACATCAATCGCGACGGCGAAACAAACCCTGCGACGCAAGGTTCCAATTCCGATTATGTTCAGCTGGTCAGGATGACCAAAGGCGTTGAAACGCTGAGTCTGGCCTACTACCTGACCGGTGAGGAGCGGTACGCCGGAAAGGCGGCGGAGATGCTTCGGGTTTGGTTCCTGGACCCGGCGACCCGAATGAATCCCAACCTGAAATATCCGCAGGCAGTCCCTGGACTGGTGGACGGCCGCAAAACAGGAGTCCTTGACGGACGAAAGTTTTGCCAGACTCTGGACGGAATTATCCTGATTTCCGGGTCGCCGACTCTGAGCGCAGCAGAACAGGATGCGCTCCGGGCGTGGTTCGTGCAGTATCTGGACTGGCTCAAAACCAACAAACTGGCCCAGGATGAATCGGCATCGAGAAATAATCACGGGACTTTCTTCGATGTGCAGATCGTGCAGGTCGCTCTTTTCGTGGGCGACACCGTCTGCGCCAGGCAGATCGCCGAAGCGGCGGTTCAGAAACGGATTCTGGCTCAGATTAAGCCGGACGGCTCGCAGCCGGAAGAGCTGTCCCGGCCCATCAGTCTGCATTACAGCTTCTACAATCTCGAAGCCATGTTCTATCTCGCCACCTTGGCCGGGCATGTCGGAGTGGACCTCTGGCATGTCGGCGATTCGCGCATCCGGACGGCTCTGAATTTTGTGGTGCCTTATTCGGATCCGGCGCGGCCCTGGCCGTATTCCGACATTCATGAAGCATCGCGTATGCGGCTCTTCCCGCTCCTCCTGCAGGCTGCCGACGTTTATAAAGAGGAGTCCTACAGACAGATGGTTGAAAAACTTCCGCGGGCCGAGAGAGAAGATCTGCGGGAGCAGTTGGTTGTTCCTCTTGCTAGCTAAAGGTTGGTTTTTCTAGCGGTAGCACCGGTTTTAGAATTTAATAAATATTATTTGACCCGGTTTTAGTTTGCGCTATTATGCCTTGCAGGTAGTCGAGAAGTATCGATCCTGTATGTGTGTGAAACAAAAAAGAAAGGAATAGTAATTATGAAAAAGATGACATGGATCATGATGGCGGTGCTTTTAGTAGCTGGCGCGGGGTATTCTGCATTGCTCACTGTAGACTTTGAGACTAATACGGTTAGTAGTGTGCCGTTGGGTTATACGGCCATTCGTCCGAGTCCTATGACAGCCACGCAGTATATTAACACGGTCTCCAGTACGCTGCTCGGCGGGAGCCAAGCGATAAAGTATCTAGACCAGTCCTCGTCCAGCAGTGCAGGCGGGATCGAGTATAACTTTGTTCCCTCTGGGGGCCAGGGCGCGGTTAAATTCAGGTTTTCTTTTTCTCCGCAATCCATCAGCGGCACATCCAGTAATTATATATCGATTGGCATAGGTGGTTATTCTGTGTCAAACTCTTTGATGCTCGGAAGTTCTGCGAATATGTACGCCGAAATGCGTGTTACTGGCGACGGGACGGTACGTGTGTATTCAAACGGCGTTAACGTCGCCATTTCAAGTGCCGCCCTTAATTCCTCGAATACCTTTACTATGATTGTAAACGATACGGATGCGGCAGTATCTTATAGCGGTTACAGCGACAACAGCGTAGCCGCGAACACGGTTGACTATTATCTAAATGGAACGCGACTTTTTAACGATGCCGCACTAGCTGTCATCTCCGCCGGCACCACGAATGGCCTTGGTCGCATCGGGTTCGTAAACGGTTCGACCCGAATCGGACTCGATTACCTGATCGACAACATCTCGGTCGAGGTCATTCCAGAACCGGCCACGATCGGTATGCTGGGCCTCGGCGCCCTGATTACAATTCTTGTCCGCCGGATGCGCCGATAAGCGTTAAAGCGCGATTCGCAAAGGAGTGTCTTGTTTGCAAGACACTCCTTTTTTCGTTTAAGACTGGAGCGCATTTCTTGAATGATACCAACTTCTGCTGTATTTCGGTAAAAAGTAGCAACGACCGTCCCGGTCGTTTTCCGCCACGGCGGATCTGCCGGAGGCAGAATATGCAAGCGGGACGCTTACTTTACATTTGAGAAAACACCGAAAACGTAAGACCCGTATCAGGGAGCAAATCCGACCCAGAGAACCCCGATGACCATCACCACGGCGGCAAGCATCCGCTGTTTGATGTTATTTTCCTTTAGAACAAACCCAGCAAACAAAATAGAAAACAGGTTGCTCAGACGCTTTACCGACACGACATTGATCGCCAGTGTAAGGCTGTAGGCTTTCAGGTTGCAGAACAAATTCAGCAAATAGGCTCCGACAACAATCAGAAGAATTCCCGGAATGGTGATGAGTCTGGGGAATTCCCCGCCAATCAACGGCGAGGTGATAAGCATAAACAGCGGGCTGAGGCTGATCAGAGGAAAGACTTCAGACAGGTTGCCGGTTTTTAACGCCTTTAATTCGAGGGTCGATGAGCAGATATGCAGGCTGACCGCTATCGGTAAGTAGCAGAAGTAGGATTTTGATAAAGTGCACCCGCCGGAAAGCGAGAACAGCAAAACAGCAATCACGCCGCTGCTGACCAGAATCAAAAGTGGCACCGACCAGTAGGCCATCGCTTTTTTATTCAGGAGCGCGGACAAAGCGGTTAAAAAGGCCGTGCCTAGGGCAAGAAAAAACCAAATTATAACACTCCTGATAGGGAGCAATCGTTCAGGCGATACAAGCGGAGGCGGTTTTTAAGAACACGCTTCGCTTCCATCCTCACGGAGCACCCAACAGATTTTACCGTCCGCGCTGGCACGGGCCATGACGACCGGGCCTTTAAAGGTTTTGCCGTTGAGCGTAACGGAGACGTCCTGAATCTCACCGATCTGCAGGAAGGCGCGCTCGCCGTCGTAAAATTCGATCTCGATCTGGTTTCCGTTCTGGGCAAATTTCTTCACTTTTGCTGACAGCTTTTCAATGGTTTCTGTGCCCACCTTGCCGTAGACCATGCAGGCCAGAACCAGCGGATCGGCGGAGCTAATCTCGGTTCCAAGCTTTGGAACCACGCTCTGGTGATAACGAATATTGCTTCCGCTGACATCCTCGTGGAAGCCCTGCGCCTTAAACTGTTCTGTGTAGCCGCAGAGATTGCGAATGAAGGTGATCTTTCCGTCCAGAGCGGCCATTTCGGAGCCCTTGCCGCTGGAGAGCACCGGCTCGCCCGTGTCGAAGCCCAATGGATAGCCGCCCTCGCGGAAAACCAGCCCAGCGTGGGCCGGACGGATTTCGTGCACGTTGATCATGAAGTCGTCTTTAACGAGAATGTACGAGGTGGCCGTTCCCAGATCGTTGGCCACGGCGAAGGTTTTTTCATCGGTGACTTTATCGTACATTTGATAGCGCGAAGCGGCAAAGTTGTCGGCCGTGTAGAGGTTGTCGTGCTTCCAGCGTTCGCGGAAGTTGATCCCATCGGGGGAGAAGGTGAGGGCGTTGTCGCAGTTGAACGAGCCGTAGATCTTGCGCCCGTCCTGGCTAAAGATCGAGGAGTAGGCGAATTTGGTGTACTTCGCATTGTACTCCGGTTTGTCGTGGTACGGCTTCTGGTTCACGATTTGAACATGTCCGGACTTCTGCGTGCCGACGAGTACCAGCCCGGCGCTCTTGAGTGGTTTTGAAAAATCACCCTTGTGAATGGGAAGCGGCGCTTCGGGGGTGCTCCAGAACGGATTGGATTCCGGCAGGAACAGCATCGAAAAGGCTTTGGTGGCCCATAGCGGCGATCCGCCGCAGTTATAATGTTCTAGCACCCATTCGCTCGGCCGCAGCCAACCCATGCTCAGGTGGTTGCGGTCGGTCAGGATCGGGTTGCTACAGTAGAACTTCATGGTGCTGTTGCAGAGCGTTTTCACTTCGCCCGCACTGATGTCCAGACAGTCGAGATGTTGACCCAACGCAATGGCGGAGAGGTAGCCAAAGCGGTAGATCATGGATCGTCCCCAGCAGGGGGCGGATCCGTCACCGGAAATAAAATAACGGAAATCGCGGGCGAACTGACGAACCCGCTCTTTGTGTATTTCGGCCATATCTGGACGCGAATCACCGTCGATGATGATCCAGAGCAGATAGTAGAAATGGAATCCCCACGAGTTGTAGTAGTCGATCCGGTTGATCTTGCCGTCCCGGTACCAGCCGTCGCCAACATACATGTGATCGCAGGCGATTAGGCGCGCATCGAGGTTTTCCTGCGAGTAGGGCATACCCAGCCTCTTAAGCACGGCGTTGGTTACCACGCTAAAGAGAAGCCAGTTATTTTGGTGATACTTCACCTGATTGCAAGAATTCAGGTAGTTTGCGACCTGAGTCTTCTCTGCTGACGAGAATTTGTTCCACAGCTTTTCGCGCGAGAGGTACAGACCCCAGCTCAGCGCCGCCATTTCCACGAGGTGCTGGGCGTGATCATAGATATCACCCCAATACTCGGGGTGTTTGGGGTCGGTTCCGGCTAGGATGCCGCGCCGATAAAATTCGGTGATGTTTATGGACTCGGCACCGAACGTCAGCGTATCAGTTTTGGATGAACTCATCCACGGACTGGCCATGAACATGGAGCGCGTGAAGCCCTCCAGTTCGTCGGCCACCTGTCCGTGATGACTGCGCGGCCCCGGAATGCGCTGGCGCGCATTGCCCGGAGAGGCGCTATCCACGATGCCCCGCATCAAGACAAACATGGCTTCTTCCCAGTGCCTTCGCGTCCATCCGGTGATGGATGCGGTGGAGGGATCGAGCGGGGTTGTGATGGTCATCGTTTTCATATGGATCGCCTTATCTTAAGTTCACACCTGTTCTCTAGCCCTTAAGCCCCAGCGGATCGTAGTTCGTCAGCGGCCACTTGCCTTGAGGCTTAATCTCGCCGAACAGCACGCGGCGGGTCATGTCTAGTCCGTGCGGTGTTAGGTTCATGTTGAGGACAATCGTCTTAGCCGACGGAATCATCCCGCCGTTTTCCTTGATGCAGTAGGGCTCATTCGTGATCAGCACCACGGGCAGCCCCTTGTCGATCAGTGCTTTGACAAACGTATGCGGTTTTTCAGAACGGTCATACCAGTTTGTGCAGAGGATCAGGTCGTAAGCACCTTTTTCTGCAAAGGCTTGAGCGCGTCTTTCATCGTCCGGATTCAGACCGAAGTCCACTTCGAAGGTCTGCAGGGTGGGCCAGTTCTTTTCCATCATCTCCTGAAACAGCGCCGGATGATCGTAGCTGTCGTTCGGCGTTTTAATCGAATTCTGCTGATTGATCAGCAACACCTTTTTGGATTTATCCAGCGGGAGTGCTTTGAGCTCGTCCTTGCAGACCATGATGGCTTTCTGGGCAGCGCGTTCGGCGGTTTTCAGCACAACGGGATCGTGGTACGGTTCTGAGGCCTTGGAGGCATCCACGATGCACATGTTGTCAAACATGCCGTAGTCGTACTTCATGCCGATGATGCGGCGCACTTTGTCGTCGAGCTCGCTGGCATCGATGCGGCCGTCTTCAACCCAAGTCTTGATGGTTTCGAACATTTCGCCGCGCCACAGGTTTTCGGCCTTCATGAGAATGATGTCCGAGCCGGCCTGCAGGGCGCGGGCGCAGGATTCGGCTGTGCCGTATTTGTTGATCAGTGCACCCATGGTCATGCTATCGGTGGTGATGATCCCCTTAAAGCCCATTTCCACGCGCAGTAGATCATGCACGATCTTGCGGGATATCGATGAAATCTCGGTGTCCAGTGCCGGATAAATGCAGTGGGCAATCATGATGGAATCAATGCCCGCCTCGATCAGCTTCTTATAGGGATAGAGCTCCACGTCATGAAGACGTTTTAGATCCACATCCAGTTTCGGGCAGTCGTGGTGCGCATCCGTGGCTGAATCTCCGCGTCCCGGAAAATGTTTGGCGGCGGCAATAATCTTATTGTCTTTGAAGGCTTTGACTTGGGCAATGGCGTGCTTCGCGACCACTTCCTTGTCGTCACTGAAGGCGCGCCGGCCGATTTCCGGGTTGTTCGGATTGATGTTTACATCCACCACTGGGGAATGAATCATGTCCATTCCGGTGGCTTTCAGCTGCTTGGCCACGCAGGCGGAGGCATCGTAGGTCAGTTGCGTATCGCCGGTGCAGGCTAGGCCCATGCTGGCGGGAAACTGTACGATGCCGCCGCGGGACATGTCCTTGCTCGTGTCGCCTTCCTGGTCGAGCACCATGTGCAGGGGAATAGCGGGTTCTCGTGCGGCGGCCAGTTTGCGTAATTCGTTGAGGGTTTCGGCGTAATCTTCCGGTGAGACCCAGTGCGCCACGCCTTTCTTCACATTTTTTTCCATTGATGGCACAAAGTCAGGACCCATTTTCATCTTAACGGCCTTTTCATCGCTGAAGTAGCCGAAGCAACGGGCAAAGCACGAAAGTCGGATTCCACCGCAATGATAGCGAGTAATGGCCTCGCGCACATCGTTGGTGATCATTGATCCGGACGTTCCGATGACCACGCACTGTCCAATTTTCTGCTCCAGAGACATTTTCGACAGAATGTCTTCAACAAATTTATTCTTATTCATGACTAATCTCCTTTTTCAGTTTTATCCCCCTCACGAGCAGGCGTTCTTTAAATTCATAACTATGAAAATACAGGGTTGTTAAAAAAACACAATTGCAATAATTCAAAATTATGAAACTATGAAGTGAGTAGTTTTTATTTGATGAAAAAGAGTTGGGAGAGGGTGTGGCAAATAGAGTTTCTCAAAGTCAGATTGCAAAAGATCTGGGGGTTTCGCAATCGCTCGTCTCGCTGGTGCTGAACGGGCGGCGGGATGGAATTGCGGATGAATCGTATAAGATGATTTGGGCCGCGGCCCGGGAGCAAGGGTATGTGCCGCGCGGTATACAGCCGAACCATGAACCGGGTGTGCAGCACCGTTATGTCGGAGTGGTGTTCCGGCGCGGGCTGGATCTGACGGCGCAGAATACAACCTTCAATCATGTCCATCATGGATTGTTTGCGGTTTTGCAGGAATCGAACATCAGCACGGCTTTCCTTGGCGGGGAAGGGGATTTGGACGAAAAGAAATTAACGGAGCTGTTCAGCTGGCGCGATCCGTTACAGGGAATTGTGGTGATGGGGGAGGTCGCAGAGGAATTCCTGATGGCGCTGGATGAGCTTCAGATGAAACTAATTTATGTCTATGCGAGTTCACCGGGACTTTGTCATTCCATCATTCCGAATGACAGGCAGTCTGTGGAACAACTGGCGGATCACCTTTTCAAACTGGGGCATCGGTGTTTCGCATGGCTTGGAGGGAACAGCCAGTTGGCACGCAATAAAATCCGGCTCGCCGCATTGAAAGAGAAATTGAATCTTCGGGGCCTGTCACTGGATGAACGCTATGTAATCAATTCTCCGCAAGGCGACCGGCAAGACGGGTTTGATTGCGCTTCAGAGCTTTTGACGAGAACCAATGGACGTGATTTTCCAACCGCGTGGGTTTGTCATAACGGGTTGATGGCGCGCGGTGCACTTCAGGCGGCCTTTCTGAAAGGAATAAAGATTCCGGATCAGGTCAGTGTGGTTGCGATTGACCATACGCGGGTGTGCACGGAGATCCACCCCTATTTGACCAGTGCCGGAAGCGACCCAGAACAGATCGGTATTGAGGCGGCAAAACTGCTGTGCCCGTCGGACAGCCAGAGGACGCAGAACGGTACGTTCTTTGATCTTGTGGTACCCTCCATTTTTAATGAGGGGGAAACCAGCGTAAAGTGTGCTGGCTGACCGGATACAGAAACCAATAGTTTTATCGAATGGCGCGCCTGCCCAGCGCGCCATCTTTTTTGTCTGGTGGAATAAAGTTTCATAAACTAATAAATATTAATTGTCGGTTGTTTTAAAAAAACGATATATTGAGACGGTAAGTATGTGTTGTCGTCACGCCATTCTACTTCTAGCGCTGTTCGTTTTCGCACAGGCTACATCGGCCGCCGTGCCAGAGGCTGCGGGCTTCGCGTCGGCCTGGGTGAATCGCTCGTGGCAGACGGATGATGGATTGCCGGATAATAACATCACGGGTGTGATACAGACAGATGATGGTTATTTGTGGGTGGCAACGATTGGAGGATTAATCCGTTTCAACGGGACGAAGTTCGAGGAGTTTCCCTTACTGCATATTCCCGGAGTGGCCAATCGTATTGTCCGAAAAGCTTTCCTCGACCGGACGGGACGCATGTGGCTGGCGATGGATCGCGGCTCCGTGGTTTGTCTTGACACCAATACCGCACGCGTTTTTAGCAAGAACGACGGGCTGGAAGATTCGCAGATCATCGGCTTTGCCGAAGATGCCCAGAGTGGCGTGTGGATGCTAGGCGAGAGAGGTGCACTGTACCTTATAGAGGATGACCGTGTTACGTGTTTTGGCGATGAAGTGGGCCTTCCGGGCGGCTGGAGACCATGGATTGTCTCAGATGAGAAGGGCGAGCTGTGGTATGCGCGCGGCTCGAATGTTGGTGTTGTCCGTGATGGCGCGTGGCGGAGTCGATTTCGATTTGGTGAGGAGCCGATTCGCATAGGCATGGCCCGTGGCGGAGGTTTGTGGATATGCGCCGGGCCGAAGATTTTTAGATGTCCTCCGGTCGGAGATCCAGTGGAACGCGCGCGACTGCCGGGCGCATCCCCGGTAACGCTAGTCTTTGAGGATCATGCGGGGGCGTTATGGATCGGCACGACCTCGGACGGACTTTTCCGTCTGGATGGAGATCGGCTTGAGCGGGTTAAGACGGCACACGAAGAAATAACATGTGCCATGGAAGATCGTGAGGGAAATCTCTGGATTGGCACGCAGGGAGGCGGCCTGGATCGGTTGTATCCGCGTACTGTTGATCTGCTGGGCACTGAGGCCGGACGGCCTTCGAAATCCACCCGGTCGGTCTGTCAAGACGCGGAAGGACGGCTTTGGGTGGTGATGTACGACGGTTCGCTGACGCGCGGGCGCAGTAATCATTGGGACGAAGTTAAGTTGGCCGACGGCTGGCCGGGCGGGAGAGTCACTTGCGTTGCCGCAGCGCGCAACGGTGGCATTTGGCTTGGGACGATTGGCGGCGGGCTGCAGTTTTTGCATAATGGGAAGTTCAAAGAATGGAGATGCGATGACGGATTGGGCAGCGACATGGTTCGTTCACTGCTGGTTGCGAGCAACGACGATGTGTGGGTGGCTACTCAATCGCCCAACCAGCTGGTAAGGTTTCGTAAAGGTGAGTTTTTTCCGTTGGCAATGCCTGATGAAGTTCGCAATATCCGAGCCCTGGCCGAGAGCCTTGACGGCACAATCTGGGCTGGGACTTCAGACGGTCAGCTTTTGCGAGTCAGCGGGTCGACGATGATTTCAGAGCCCGCTGTACAGGGAATACACCCGATGTCAATCCGTTCGTTGCACGTCACGCCGGACGGCCGTCTGTGGATTGGCTATGCCAGCTTTGGGTTGGGTTGCGTCTGGGATGGGAAGTATGCGCGTCTTACGATGGACGATGGATTGCGTGATGATTATATCTCGCAAATCCAATCGGATGGTCATGGTGGCCTTTGGCTTATCGACAACCGCGGACTGTCTCTGGTGAGGCAGGAGCAGCTGGCGTCGGTTTTCGAAAAACGCACGTCGCGGGTATGGCCCGCCGTTTTTGGACGCAGCGCGGGGCTGGTAGGGGTGCAGGCTTCTTTTCCTAGCAGTCCGAATTGTTGCCGGAGTGCCAACGGGGATTTGTTTTTTGCTACTCGCAGCGGGTTGTTACGCGTACAGCCTGATCGCATTCAGGATAATACAAATCCTCCGCCCGTCGTGCTGGAAAGGGTAACCGTGGATGATCACGCCATTGCGCTGTGGAAAGGCCGCTCTCCGCTACGTGCGGGTGCAGATACGAACGCCGTGGATCTGAGCTCCTCTGGCGCGACCTTGCGGCTTGCGCCGGGGCATCGCAAGGTCGGGTTTGAATTTACGGCTTTGAGCTATGCTTCATCAGAGAATGTGAACTTTCGCTATCGCCTCGATAACTTTGATAAAGACTGGATCGAAGCAGAGGGACAGCGTATCGCCAAGTATCCGCGTCTGCCGGCGGGTCGCTACAATTTCCAGGTTCAGGCCTGCAACAATGCCGGGGTCTGGAACTGGGCGGGGTTTAAACTGCCGTTCGAAGTCACACCCTTTGTCTGGCAGACGTGGTGGTTCCGCTTGTTGGTTCTGGCCGGTTTCACGACGGTCGTTGCCGGATCGGCACGCTGTTTTTTCTCCCGCCGGCTTCAACGTCAGGTTGAACAGCTGGAGCAGCAGGCCGCCGTGCAGAAAGACCGCGCCCGTATCGCGCAGGATTTGCATGACGACCTCGGAGCCGGGCTGACGGAAATCGGTCTGCTGGCCGGGATGCTTGGAAACCATACGGAGTCTGCCGGGGAGCGCAAAAATAACGCGATCGGGCGCATCGCGCAGCGGGCGCGCTATCTGGTGACGGTGCTGGACGAAATTGTGTGGGCCGTTAACCCACGTCACGATTCCGCGCGTTCCCTGTGCAGTTATTTTTCCCATTATGCTCAGGAATTTTTTGAACCGACCGGCATCCGCTGTCGCCTGAGTTTCCGCGAGGGGATGGCTGATTCGCCGCTAAGCTCCGAGCAGCGGCACCATTTATTTCTGGCGTTCAAGGAGGTGCTTACCAACGTGGCGCGTCATTCCGGCGCGAGCGAGGTGCGCGTCAGTGCCTCCTTGGAGATTCCCGGCCGGTTGGAGGTGCTCGTTGAGGACAACGGCAGGGGTCTGCCCCCGACCGTTGGACAAGGCGCGGACGGCTTGATCAATTTACAGCAACGGCTGGAGTTTTTACAGGGGAAATGCGAAGTGAGTAGTCTCGCATCCGGCGGGGTTAAAGTCAGATTGACTATGCCGCTGACTGCGGGAAAAATTTTGCAGGGAAAGTGATGAAATCACCACAGAAGGAAAAAAAAATCAGTGTGGCGGTGGTTGAGGATGATGCCGGAATCCGGCAGAGCCTTGAATGGTTGCTGCAATCTTCATCCGATCTGTGCTGGGTGTGCTCGTGCGGCAGTGTGGGTGAGGCCTTGGAGCAACTTCCCGGGGCGGCGCCCGAAGTGGTGCTGATGGATATCAATCTGCCGGATCGTTCCGGCATTGAGTGCACCGCGCTGCTCAAGGAGAAACTGCCGACAGTTCAAATTGTGATGATCACGGTTTATGACGATGCGGCGAAAGTGTTCAGTGCACTGCGGGCCGGCGCCAGCGGCTACATACTGAAGCGCACGCCCCCGGAGCGGATTTTGCAGGCCATTCGCGAGGTTCACGCCGGCGGCGTGCCGATGTCGGCTGAAATCGCACGGATGGTGCTGGGCACGTTTCACGAACCCGAGACCATCGCGTCGGAGGAGGAGATGAACCTTTCGCGGCGGGAAAGGGAGATCATGGAGTTGCTGGCTGAGGGGTATAGCAATAAGGAGATTTCGAACAAACTCTTCATCAGCACGGAGACGGTGACGTGGCATTTGCGGCATATTTACAGCAAACTTCATGTGCGTTCCCGCACACAGGCGGCATTAAAATTTCTTCACGGGCAGAGGGGGTACTAGAGCATTTTAAGAAAAGACGTAGCCTGTACTGCAAGCCCTCCGGAATACCGGAGAGGCTCGCCCTACAAGTTTTTGTGTAGACGTCCCTCTCGATGAGGGGGCGTGGAGCGGGTACGGAATTATTTAAAACGCTCCAGCCGTTAATTTACGATAATATATTTATGATGAAATTATTATGGCAAATTAAAGGCTGGCAGAGTGGGGCTAGCCAGCAACTTCTGCAAACCGAAAACCACAGTTTTCTGTGGCTATGCAGGTTTATCGATCGGGAGTAGATTTGTAAGCATAGAAACTGAATATAGTATTCCTCTAAGTACGAGCCCAAGGATCCGCATGAAAAATTTATGTAAATTCGCCGCAGTTTTTCTGGCCGTTGCATTTGATGCCGCAGCGACCAATGTAATGACTTTCACCTCATCAACCACATGGGTTTGTCCGGCCAACATTACTGCAGTTAAGGTGGAATGCTGGGGCGGCGGCGGAGGTGGCGGCAGTTCCAGTCGCAATCCGGGCAGTGGAAGTGGGCAGTATAGCGGCGGCGGAGCGGGCGGTGCGTACGCCAGACTCACTTCGTATCCTGTTACTCCGGGAAGCACCTATTACATCAACGTGGGCACGGGTGGCTTTAACACCTCTTCAGTCAACGGCACTGTTGTGGCGGGGAGAGACTCTTGGGTTAACTCAGTTAACGAACCTTCAACTGTTATCATTGCCAAAGGAGGAGCCGGTGGCGCAAGCGCAATTGGAAATACTGTAGACACTCAATATGGCGCGGGCGGAATAGGTACCGCAACAGGTAGTGCTGGAGATGTTGTATCCAGAGGCGGCAGTGGATCTACGGGGGCCAAGGCTTCCGCCGGGGGTGGCGGCAGCAGTGCCGGACTAGCCAGTAACGGAAATGATGCGACTTCAAATATAGGTGCCGCAGCACCTGCCGGCGGTGGAGCCGGGGGGTCCGGTACGACAAGCAGCTCAAAAGATGGCAGTCCCGGGTCTGCTCCCGGAGGCGGCGGTAGCGGTGCCAGAGATACTAGCACAGCTCCGATCTATTTGCGTATGGGCGGGAGTGGCGGTTTGGGCAAGGTTGTTCTGACGGACATAACGGGCGCTGCTTATACTTTTGCGGCACCGTCCACTCCTACCGGCAATGGAAGCGGCGCGGAAACCGGCGGCGGTGGATTGACGATTTATAAAGGCGAGCATCTGACTTTGACCGAAACCCCGGCGGCCGGGTATGCACCCTTTATGTATGCGTGGCGGAAAGTCGGGTCCGATGAAATCTTGGGGACAAACAGTGCGCTATATATTCATTCTCCTGCGCGCGGAGACCAATACACCTGTGCTGTCGCTTCCACGCGGGACGGTGTGTTTTCTAATTCGTTGCCGGCGACGATAACGATAAGCGCTTATTATAATCCCAAGAAGGTTGTGATTATTAAGGCGGATGATTTTTATGTGCCAAGAACTCCGTCTCACGACCCGGGCGAATTCATTCAGGCTTCCCGCGAAATGGGGATCAAAGTCGGCCTTGGCATTGTCGTGAACTCCATTTCCGGAAACGAGGCCTGTTACGCATGGATACGGGAGCAGGAAGCGTTCGGCGATGTGGAAGTCTGGAATCATGGCTGGGATCATGCGCAGTGGACCGAAGGCGGACATACCATCAGTGAATTTGAAGGCTCCGGTGTGGATCACATGCGGCAGCACATGACGTGGTGTCAGGAAGATTTGAAAGAGGCGACCGGCCGGGATGTCTGTGCCTTCGGTACGCCTTACAACGCATTTGATGCCGATTGCGCCACGGTGATGAACGAACGTCCCGAGCTGCGGCTCTTCTTCAGCCACACCGTTAAAGACGGCGGCGGCGGTCTGGATCCCCGTTTCAGGATGGTGAACATTAACAGTGAAGGCGGCGGGGTGGGACACCCCACGTTGGAGTATGCCATGGAACGGCTGCCGCCCGGAGCCGACGGGCCGGTCTCTTTTCAGGTGCATCCCTACTATTTCGATGCGACCTCCATGGTCGAATACCGGAAAATCATACAATACCTGCTGACCAACGATTACTCGATCATACTGCCCTCGGAGTACGTTCCGATTCCGGTCGTCCTGGCCGCCGGTTTCAGCGCGGCACCCGCCTACGGCTATGCGCCGCTGACCGTGACCTTCACCGACACCTCAACGGGAGCGATCACCAACCGCTTCTGGAATTTCGGTGACGGAACCACCACCAATACGATGGCCGCGAGTCTGTCGCATACGTACACGTCACCCGGCACCAGCAGCGTGACGCTGCTTGTCAGCGATGCGGCCGGATCGCGAACCAATATTCAAAGCAACCTCATCACCGCCTTTTTAGCGCCCGATAAAGCGCTGGCCGTGAATGCGTTTACCGCATCAGGCACGTGGGTCTGTCCTGCCGGTGTTACGGCCATTAACGTGGAATGCTGGGGCGGCGGCGGTGCCGGCGGAAGCGCCAGCCGGAATCCGGGCGAGAGCAGCACACAGTTCGGCGGCGGCGGTGTCGGCGGCACCTGCGCCAAGTATTTTTCTTATCCGGTTACTCCGGGGAACACGTACTACATCAACGTCGGCCAGGGCGGATTCAATAACTCCGCATCCAACGGAACCACCGTTGCGGGCGGTGACTCCTGGTTTAATTCAGTCAACTCTCCTTCATCCGCCATCATTGCCAAGGGCGGTGCTGGCGGTGTAAGTGCGATTGGAAATACCATTGCAACCCGGTATGGAGCGGGCGGAAGGAATACAACAAACGGCAGCGCCGGCCATGTTGTTTATACCGGAGGCCGCGGGGCCACGGGTGCCGCCACCGGTGCCGGGGGCGGCGGCAGCAGCGCCGGAACAGGCAGCAAGGGAGTCAACGCAGCACTGTATGCAGGAGGCACGGCACCTGACGGCGGCGGAAACGGTGGAGCCGGAACGATCGATACTTCCGCAGCTGGCGGCGATGGTTTTGCACCCGGCGGCGGCGGCGGCGGAGCCAGAGATGCCAGCCTGCTGGGAGCTGAAAGCGTGTGTGCCGGGGGCCGCGGCGCTTCGGGTCGGGTTACCCTGAGTTACGTGGATGATGGCACACTGGTCGCCGGCTTCAGCGCTTCGCCGACTCGCGGCAGTTCTCCGCTGACCGTGATGTTTACGGATATCTCGACGGGCGTGATCACCAACCGCTTCTGGAATTTCGGTGACGGAACCACCACCAATACGACGGCCACGAGTCTGTCGCACACGTATACGTCGCCCGGTACCAGCAGTGTGACCTTGATTGTCAGCGATACGACCGGATCGCGCACGAACACACAGAACAATCTCATCGTTGCCGTTCAACTGACCGCCGGGTTCGGTGCCTCGCCGACCAGCGGTACCGCTCCGCTGACGGTGAATTTCACCGACATCTCCTCAACGGGAGGCGAGATCGCCAGCCGCTTCTGGGATTTCGGTGACGGTACAACCACCAACACAACGGCTACGAATCTGTCGCATACGTATACGCTTCCCGGTACCAGCAGCGTGACGCTGATTGTCAGTGATGCGACCGGATCCAGCACCAATACGCAGAGCAATCTGATCGTCGCCGGTTATCCTGAACTTACCGCCAGCTTCGGCGCCGCGCCAACCTTCGGGCGTGTTCCGCTGACGGTGGTTTTTTCGGATACCTCAACAGGCCTGATCACTAATCGGTTCTGGGATTTCGGTGACGGAACCGTTACCAACACGACGGCCACGAGTCTGGCGCATATCTACCAGACCATCGGCACCAACACGGTTGCCTTGATGGTCAGCGATGCCGGCGGCGGGGTGAGCACGAATATCCGCAGCAATCTTATCCGTGTCACCCTCGACGAGATGCCGATGGCCGTGACGACCAATAAGACCACGTTCAGTCTGTCGGGCACGTGGGTCTGTCCTGCCGATGTGACGAACATCCAGATGGAATGTTGGGGCGGCGGCGGCGCGGGCGGCAGTGCGTCCCGCAACGTATCCAGCGGCAGCTCACAGTACGGCGGCGGCGGCGCGGGCGGCGCGTATGCGCGGTATACTTCGTATCCGGTTACTCAGGGGAACACGTATTACATCAACGTGGGTGCTGGCGGAGTGAACACTTCTTCAGTCAACAGGGCGACCGTAGCAGGGGGCGATACTTGGTTTAACTCGGTTAACGCCGTTTCAACTTCCATTCTCGCCAAAGGCGGAGCTGGTGGAGCAAGCGCAATTGGAAATACACAGGCAACAGCATTTGGACCGGGGGGCTACGGTACTTCTGTAGGCAGTATCGGCAACGTTGTTTATGCGGGCGGCAGCGGTGCCACCGGAGCCGATAGTGCAGCCGGCGGCGGCGGAAGCAGTGCTGGACCGAACAGTGCCGGAAACAGCGCAACATCGAATATCGGGGCTACGGCACCGGAAGGTGGCGGAAACGGAGGAACCGGCCCGACAACTGCAGGAGCAAATGGCGGCACGGGTTATCCTCCTCCGGGCGGCGGCGGCAGCGGCGCCAGAGATGCCAGCGGAGCGACGACCTATTTACGCGGCGGAGGTTTTGGCGCTGACGGCCAGATTGTTCTGACTTATACGACGCTCGAACCCCTTTCTTCTGCGACGGCGGCGGCGCCAATTGGCGATGGAAGCGGAATCGGCGGGTTAACAACCTATGTGGAACGGACGCTTATCGTCTTGACCGAAACTCCGAGCACCGGCGCAGGACCCTTCACGTATGCCTGGAAGAAAGTTGGATCAAGCACAGTGCTGGGTACAAACAGCACCTTGGTCGTTCATTCACCCGTCAACGGCGATCAGTACACCTGCGATGTCGCCGCCACGTGGGATGGTATCGTATCGACTTCGCCGACGAGCACATTAACGGTGACCACGGTTCATGATCCCGCCAAAGTCGTGATTATCAAAGGGGATGACTTCGTAGTACCATCATCAGGCTCGGGTAATTTTATTCAGGCCTCTCGCGAGATGGGCGTCAATGTCGGCATCGGCTTTGTTGTCGAACAGATTGCCGGAATTTCTTCCAGCGCCCAATGGATGCAAGAGCAACAGGCGATCGGCGGCATTGAGTTCTGGAACCATGGGTGGGATCACTACCGGTGGTTGGACGGAGGCGGAAACGAAATCAGTGAATTTGAAGGATCCGGACTGGCGTATATGCAGCAACACATGGCAGATGCCCAGGCTGGCCTGAAAGCGGCTTCAGGCCGGGATGCAATTGCTTTCGGAACACCTTACAACGGGTTTGATGCGAATTGCGCTACGGTTATCAATGCTACGCCTGAACTGAGGGTATTCTATACCTATCGCATGGCTGAGGCTAGAAGTCTTCTGAGCAGTCGTGTGTCTGTGGTACAAATCATCAGTGAATCGGTTGCGGTCGGCATGCCCGATGCGGAGCTGTTCAAAGTCGACTTCCCGCCCGGAACCCCGGGGCCAGTTGCGCTTCAATTTCATCCGTCTAATTCTAATTTCGATGCGGCACGCATGGACGAATACAAAAAAATTGTGCACTACCTGCTGACCAACGGGTATGCGATTATGCTGCCCTCGGAATTTGTTGAACCTGTGGCGCTTTCCGCCAGCTTCAGCGCCTCGCCAACCAACGGTGCCGCTCCGCTGACCGTGACCTTCACCGACACGTCCTCAACGGGGAGCACAATCACCAACCGCTTCTGGAATTTTGGTGACGGAGCTACGACCAATACAACGGCCACGAGTCTGTTGCATACGTATGCATTGTCCGGCACTAACAGTGTGACCCTGATTGTCAGCGATGCGACCGGATCGAGCACCAATACTCGGAGCAATCTCATTCGTGTTTTCCTCTACGAGCCACCGCAACCGGGAACGACCAATGCAATTCCGTTTAATCAGTCCAACATTTGGATCTGTCCTGCGGGCATCACTTCGGTTGTAGTGGAATGTTGGGGCGGTGGCGGTGCGGGCGGAAGCGCAGGGCGAACGCCGGGCAGCGGCAGTACGCAGTATGGCGGCGGCGGAGCGGGTGGTGCGTACGCCAGATATAATTCCTATCCGGTGACTTCGGGGAACACGTATTACATCAACGTGGGTTCTGGCGGAGTGAACACCTCTTCCGTCAACGACACCGTCGTAGCAGGGGGCGATTCCTGGTTTAACTCGGTCAACGCACCTTCAACCGTTATCATCGCCAAAGGCGGTGCAGGCGGTCAAACTGCGGTTGGAAATACAACCACTACCTGCTTCGGAACGGGCGGAACGGGTACCGCTGTCGGAAGTATCGGCAATGTTGTCTATGCAGGTGGCAGTGGCGGCACCCAGACCGCCAGCGCGAATGGTTATGGCGGCAGCGGCGGCGGTAGCGGCGGAACGGGCAGTGTCGGGAACAACGGAAATGCTTCAGGAACCGGCGCGACAGCGGTTAGCGGCGGCGGCAACGGCGGAAACCCGAATCCGACAATGAGCTCTTCCGGAGCAGGCCAAACACCGACTACGCCTCCCGGCGGCGGCGGTGGTGGTGCCAGAGATGCCAGTGTCACGGGATCGGAAAGAATACGTGATGGGGGCAGCGGCGCTTCGGGGCGGGTCACTCTGTCTTACGTAGTGATGGGATCTCCGCTTGCCGCCAGTTTCAGCGCGACGCCAACCAACGGCGGTGCTCCGCTGATTGTGACCTTCACCGACACCTCAACGGGCACGATCACGAATCGCTTTTGGAGTTTCGGTGACGGCACAACGATGAATGTCACCACAACCAGTCTGACGCACACCTACAGCTTCCCGGGAACCAACACCGTGCAGTTGATCGTCAGCGGCACAGGCGGGTCGAGCACCAACACCAAATCCGGTTTTATCGTTGCCACCTCAGTAGACACAGTGGGTGACGGGGCCCCCGACTGGTGGCGTGCCCAATACTTCGGCGGTAACGGGAAAACGACCAATACCGACTCCAGTGCGATAGCTGACTCCGACCATGACGGCATCAGCAACCTCGCCGAGTACCTGGCCGATACCAGCCCCACCAACGCCGCCTCACGACTGGCAGTCACCAGCCTCGCGGTTGTCGCCAATCAAGTTCGACTCACCTGGATCGGCGGCGTAAACGCCAATCAATTCATTGAGTACTGTGACAGTCTTACGGACACGAATGGCTGGAGAGCGGTCTACACCAACACTCCGCCGACAGCGGTCACTAACACCTTGTTTGATACCGGCGCAGGAACAGTTACCAGCCGTTTTTACCGCGTTAAAGCGTGGAGATAGAGTGGACGCCAAAAACCACAGTTTTATGTGGGTAGGCAGATATATGGATCAGGAGTAAATTCGTGACGGTTTAAGTCTGTACCGCGCCCAATTACGGCGTGGAGATGAAACTGAAAAATTAAAGAGGAAAGGAAATAGTTATGAAAAAGATTAGAACCATGTTGATAGCCGTGCTTTTGGTGGCTGGGGCGGGATATTCCGCGTTGCTGACTCTGGACTTCACCGGACAGACAGTTGGCAATAATCCGACGGGAGCTAAGTATATCGGGCCGACAGCCATTACCGGTACCAGCTATATCAAAGTCGTAGGAAGCACCCCGATGGGAACCGGCAACGGACTGGCGATTTATGACAATGACAGCGCAAACTTTGGGCTGGAGTACAATTTCACCTCCGCATCTGCAGTTCGGGTTGACATGGCTTTTTCCCCGAATGCCGGCGGAACGGTTGCGTCCTATATGACGTTTGCCGTGGGGCAAAACGAGACCTCTACAGGCCAGCGGCTCAGTGCTTCAGGGCGGCGTTATGCCGAAATGCGGTTTTATGGGAACGGGGGACTTAGGCTTTATTGGAACACGCTTGGTTCATACGTAAACGTAGCCACCACCGTTGGTGCCGCGAACACCCTGACCTGCTTCCTGAACGATTATAATTCACAATCGGTCAATTACACAATGGGCGGAACGACCTACACCTTGCCGACCAACTCGGTTGCCTGGTGGGTTAATGGTGCGCTGGTTCTTAATGGGACGGCAGAGTATGGAAATCTGGATATGGCAGACGTAACCGCTAACGGCACGATCGCAAACTCGGAGGGTAATCTGGGTCGAATCGGGTTTTCCGACACTTCGGTTACAGGGATGGATTATCTCTTCGATGATCTCGTCGTCTCGCAAATTCCTGAGCCGGCGACCATCGGCATGCTTATACTTGGTACTGTAACCCTTCTGGCAGTGCGCCGCCGACGCGACTAAGTTGGACGTCTTTTACGTGAAAATGGGCGTCCAGCGGGTGCCCATTTTTCTAGGGTGAGGCAAGGGAACACAAATCAGATACCAATCACGAATCATGTTCGGTAAAAAGACAAAGGGTAGGGAGCGACCGCTGGGCGCGCCGCACGGTGTAATGGCTCTCCTGCTCAGTCGGCTTGGTGTGCGTGCGGACGGCTCGGCGAGCCGTCCCTAGTGTGCCCAGCATGGGCATGAACTTATCATTTGAAAGGAAATGATCGTGAAGCAGTGACAGCAAATGTAGTGCAGGACAAGGCCGGAACCGTAAGGAACTGAGCTGAAAGAAGTCCGCAGCAAAGACACGACCGCAGGAATACGAATGGATTGAGGCAGTGCGCGGGCGATGAGTGCGCTAGGAAGCACGAAATCCAACCGTCACCGAAAGACGCGTACTGTAGAGTCCGACGGCACGGGTCGAAAGTTCATGCACCTTACCTGGGGAGACCCCGGATTCGAGAGATCCCGGGGAGTCAGCAGAGGCCGTAGTAGTGAAGAAGCCACCCGAAAAGGCGGAACAGCGAAGGGCCGAAGAACCAAGAGAGTGAATCAATCGAAAGGCTCGATACCCAAGGTGGAGAGGACATTGAAAAGCGCGGGGGAAGTAATGAATGTTGTTTCTCTGGGCCGTGGAAACGACGAAGCCGGTGGATTCCGGTGGAGATTGTGACTGCGATGTCCAAGTCAGGGGATCGGCGCAATAGGATGCAAGAAGATGAACAATGAAGAAAACACGGAAGCAGTCACGATAGAGTCGGTACTGCAACGAGAAAACCTGATGGAGGCGTGGCGGGCGGTGAAAACCAATCAAGGCGCAGCCGGAGTGGACGGCATGGATGTAAAGCGGACGCAGGAACACCTGAAGGAACACTGGGAAGGAATAGCTGGGAAGCTGGCGGATGGGCCATACCGTCCGGCGGCAGTGCGTGCAGTCCAAATCCCAAAGCCCCATGGCGGAACGCGAATGCTCGGCATACCCAACGTGCAGGATCGTTTGATCCAGCAGGCGGTCCACCAGAAGCTAGTACCGCTTTGGGAAGCGGTATTCAGTGACCATAGCTATGGCTTTCGCCCC